>JBCCHR010000380.1:0-3210 GCA_039028655.1 Bacteroidota bacterium | reverse complement strand
CGCCTCTTGTACTAATTCAATTTCATAATTAGATTTAATCATAGCCAACTTTTTCATTATTGGCTGTGCTCGGTGATACTTATGTACAGGATAACGATCCATAAGTTTTTTCGTAAACCTTAAGTCTCTAGAAACTACATCTGAATTAAAGCGGTCATTTTCATTCGTATTGACATAAATCCGCTTTGCTAATAAGATCAATTCATTTAAGATATTATCCATTTCATCCACCCAATACACCTTTTCTATACCAGAAACAGCTCGAGCTTCTTCTTTACTATACTTTTGTCCTTCCCAACGAGCAGTAAATTTATCTGTTCGTTTGATAAAAACAAGCTCTCGAAAACCCTCTTTAATACAATTAGGAAAAAGCACGAGTATGGTTTCTGCTTGATCCAAACCACATAGATAAAACAAGTCTGAGTTCTGGCGGAATGGATAATAAAGGTCACCATTGCGTGGCATCAAATCATTTGAATGGAAAATGGCAATCGACTCTGGTAACATTTTTCGTGTAAATCGCCTGCGATTTAACAGGAACAGTTCTGGGTTGATCGTCGAATATCTCATAATTGCGGATGTTTAGACATTAGCGAGGGATCAGTCCCGGGTTCAATTATATTGAAACTATTAGTTTGTTTTAATCTCTAGGTCGTTTTCCTTTTTGCGACTTGGAACCTACACGAGACATGGCGCATCTGAATCCGATGTAATCGGTGGCCATATCCTGTGGGAAGTAACGACGTTGTGCCGGGTCGAGCCAGTAATCACGGTCTCTCCACGATCCTCCTTTGTAAACACGAACCTGGTTGCTGATAAGCGTAGTTCGGTTGGAGGATTTGTCATACTGTCTGTCCAATGAACCTGTGCCCAGACTGTCTTCTACAGCCGATACACGGTGTGTTGGAGAGTTGTACATACGTTTGTTGTCGTCCAGTTCTTCACCGTCTTCGCTACCAAATGACTGATAGTAACGCGTAGAACGCTTATCACCATCCCGGTAGTCTCGGTTATCACTCTCGGAGAAGTTGGTACGCAAATACGTCTCATTTTCGTCGATAGGAACCTGTAGAATGTCTCCTGGAAGGTTTCTGGCAACGATCTTACCGTTGCTCAGGGTATCGTAAACGATAGAATCGGCAGTTACAACCTTCACCTTTCCATCGGCATCGATGGCATTCTTGGTATATACGTTTCCTCTGTAGTAGTTGAAATCGTTGAATTCGTCATCAACAATAGGTCGATATACATCGGCTACCCATTCGGCTACGTTTCCTGCCATATCGTACAGTCCGTAGTCGTTAGGGTCATACGACTTGATCTCGGCCGTAATATCGGCTCCATCGTCGCTCCATCCGGCAATTCCACCGTAGTCACCATCTCCTTGCTTGAAGTTGGCCAATTGGTCGCCACGTGTACGTCGTTGACCGGAACGGGTGTATTTACCATCCCATGGATATTTTTTACGTCCACGGTATACATTATAGCTACGCAAACCAACCAATCCAAGGGCTGCATATTCCCACTCGGCTTCGGTTGGAAGACGGTACGAAGGCAATAGAAGCCCATCCTTGCGCTGTACGTAAAGGTTGGTACTGTCTTCGTTACGTTTCATTCTTGATTCGGAACGCTTTCCACCACGGGTAATGGAGTCGTTTCCTCCATAGGCCAGGGTAGGCGCGTTCAAATACGTCTCGGTACTGAAGGTTTCGCCGGGTTTCACATCGTAACGGGCGTTACGCGAGGTCATTCCTGCTTCTTCCAGGATGGCCTCGTTCACACGGTCGCTTCTCCAGTTACTGAACTCTACTGCTTGAACCCAGCTCACTCCAACTACAGGATAGTTGGCATAGGCGGGATGACGCAGGTAGTTATTGGTCATTACCTCGTTGTAACCCAATCGGTTTCTCCAAACCAGGGTATCGGGTACTGCACCGTCGTAAATTCTTCGGTAATTCTCATCGCTGGGAGGGAACACTTGTTTGATCCAATCCAGGTATTCCAAATACATCAAATTGGTCACCTCGGTTTCGTCCATATAAAAGGACTGAACGTGTTGTTGGTTTGGTGAGTTGTTCCAATCGTGCATGGGGTCGTCCTGCACCCTACCCATAGTAAAGGTACCACCTTCAATAAATACGAGACCGGGGCCGGTTTCTTGCTCTTTAGCCGTAGGATTGTACTGGAAACCGCCTTCTTTGGCGTTCATTTTCCATCCGGTAGCTCTGGAGCTGTTTTTGTAGTCTCTCGACTTACTACAGCTTACGAGCAAAGTGGCTGAAGCTACCGCTACGAATAGCTTTAATGATAGGTTTTTTCTAAAGTTCATAGTTTCAAATATGAAAAAATTGGGTTCGCAATATAGTAATTAACGATAAAAGTGCAATATTATTTTGATAATAATGCACTGTAATGGTTGTCGTTCCTAGTCCGACCAAACTATTAACGTCTTGCCTTTTGAATTATTATGCATAGGCCGATTTTGTCGTAAAACTTTAAAAATTCCCCCATACTAAGTGTATCTTTGAAGCGTTATTTGTTATGATGAGAAAAATTATATTGCTATGTATTGGTTTTCTTCTCGCTGGTATATCAATGGCACAGCAGCGGAATGTAACCATCTATTGGGATGAGATAGACTATTCCCAGTCCTCTAGTTTAAATCCCACCACCTTAACCAAAGAAGAGAAACGTGCCCGTACACTTTCGCAGGTCAACCTCCAGTTGGAGCGGGATGTACTGTTGTACAAGCACCAGTGGGAAGACAGAGGCTTTGCTAACGAGAATTCCCTCTCGGTCACCAATATCCAGTATGCCAATCTTACGGCTACGGAAATGCGCAGGGTAAACAAGGATTTAGTGCCTAATGATCCAAAATACTGGATCCACAGTACGACAGGTATGGGAAAGATCTACACTACGGTGTCTATTAGCCCTGTTGTGCGCGTAAACGGGCAATATCAAAAGATTCGTTCGTTTTCGGTGGATTACAACTATAAAACCAATCGAAGTTCGAATACCAGAATCCCTATCAGCAATTCAGTGCTGGCTACGGGGAATTGGTTCAAATTTAAGGTGGATAAAACGGGTGTTTATCGCCTAACACGTTCATTTTTGAATGATTTAGGGATGAATACCGATGGAATGTTCAAGAACGGCATTTTCCCTCGTATCGACAACCTGCAACGCCTCGCCGCCGAACTTGGCGTG
>JBCCHR010000379.1:0-3213 GCA_039028655.1 Bacteroidota bacterium | reverse complement strand
GTATTAATAGCGGACTAAGTGTTATATTAGCTAAATAATTAAAAATCAATACTATGAAAAAGCTCTTTACGCTGTTAGTTCTACTTCCATTGGTTGCTTTTGCCCAGGAATCGGGCTTGGTTTCTCAATCAGTTGATGCATTAAAAGCGGAAACCGGAGCGTTTCCTGCCTACGAAGTTTTTAAATCGCAAACCAGAAGTGCGTCACAGGATTATTCGGATGCCGTTTCGGATGGTATCGTTGTTCCTATCGACTCACAAAAAATGACGACCATTCTTGCCGAGAAGCCTCAGCAAATGACACTAACCATTCCTTTTCAAGTGGTGAGTGGAACCATCGAACTGGATCTAGTGCTGGTGGATGTATTTGCTCCCAACTTCAGAGTTCGTACCAATACCGGGGTCGACGTTACCAACGAGGTCGATCTTGGAGTACACTATCGCGGAATGATCTCCGGGGATCCCAATTCCCTGGTTTCCATTAGTTTTTATGAACGACAGATCATCGGGATGGTAACGAACGCCGAGGGTAGTTTTACCATTGGTAAGCTGGCAGACTCTAATACCAACCATATCATTTACCGGGATGGTGACCTAAAGACCGTACAACAGCTACTTTGTGAGACCGAAGACGACGGCGTAGGATACACCAACGAGCAACTTGAGCCACCCACTACGAACGACCCCGGGGATATCCTGGATATCTATATTGAAGCCGGGCAAACTGTTTATAATGCCTTTGGAGGAGACCTGGTCGATACCGTTACCTTCCTTACCGGTGTATTTGCGGAGTGCTACACCCTCTATGCCAACGATGGCATCCCAGCTCGTACATCCAGCATGTTTGTTTGGATTGAAACCGATCCGTACAATGCCGGAGGTTCTTCCGGGCAATTGAATTTGTTTCGATCCAATACCGGCCAGAATGCCTTCGACGGAGATCTGGGACACCTGGTCGAAGTACAAAACTTCGGGGGAATCGCCTCCGGATTTGACGGGATCTGTGCGTCCAATTCAGACGATAGTTTATGCTACAGTGGTTTTGGAGATACTACCTTCAACAGTGTTCCCACCTACTCCTACAACGTATTCCTGATCGCACACGAAATGGGTCACCTGATGGGGTCACGACATACACATGCTTGTGTTTGGAACGGAAACGATACGGCTATCGACGGATGTGCCGGCTTCACCGAAGGAGGTTGCCCTATTCCGGCAATTCCGCCCGAGGGGGGAACGATCATGAGCTATTGTATCTTCGTAAGCGAAGGGGTAGATTTCAATTTTGGTTTTGGGCCTCAACCCACTGCCGTGATCTTAAATAATATCGAGGCCACCGGCAACTGTCTGGAACCCATCGGCACCGAAATCCCACCCACGGCGGTGTGTACCAACTTTACAGTGGAGTTAGATGCTTCAGGCAATGCCACCATTGTTCCTTCTGATGTAGACGGAGGAAGTTACGATGATATTGGCATCGTTACCTACGAACTGGACATTTCCAGCTTTACTTGTGACGATATTGGAGTGAATGATGTAACACTTACCGTTACCGATGGCGATGGCCTGTCCCATTATTGTGTGGCTTTGGTGCGCGTGGAAGACAATTTGGGACCCACCGTTTCCGATTGTCCTGCAGATGAAACGGTATCTGTTAACGAAGGAGAGACCTATACCCTTCCCGACTATAC
Organism: Bacteroidota bacterium; assembly: GCA_039028655.1. Classification (GTDB taxonomy): domain Bacteria; phylum Bacteroidota; class Bacteroidia; order Flavobacteriales; family Flavobacteriaceae; genus Aureisphaera. Next base: position 1,523 of record JBCCHR010000379.1, on the reverse strand, counting down.
GACACTGGTTACGGCAACAGACAATTGTGATGATGTAACCTTGAGCCAGTCACCCGAAGCGGGAACCGAACTTCCCGCAGGAGTTTACACCATTACGATCACTGGAGAAGACCTTGGTGGTAATCAAGGAGAATGCTCTTTCGAACTAACCGTGGAGAAGGTCCTTGGTACGAATGATAGCTCCCTGGCAGCCAATATTTCATTTTCACCCAATCCATCTCAAGGGATCATCGAGTTACGTAACCCGCGAAACATGGAGTTGGAAAGCTTCTCGGTGTACGATCTTACCGGACGCTTAATGATGTCTTTGGATCTTTCCGATATGGGAACCGAAACCACGATCGATCTGTCATTCCTTTCCGACGCAGCCTATTTGGTGGTGATTGAAAGCGAAAGCGAATCAATGACCAGCCAGTTGATCAAACAGTAAGCTTTCAGAAATAAAAAAACAAAACCCCTTCATGACGAAGGGGTTTTTTTTGGGAATATAATGAACAAATCCTATTGTCTCTTTCTAATCTCCTGAATAGTAATAGCTGGGTAAAACTGAACCATCCCGCAGCGGGTACTGTCCTGTACCTGGTATGTAAGGGCCACTTTCATGGCATCCACCTGGTAGGCTTCGGGCAGGTTCTTCGGCATGTAGATCTTTGAATCGACGTCTACCACAAATCCACAACCGTCCAGCGCGGGATCACCAAAATCGCGGATCACGGCATCCCTGCAGTCATCACAACTGCCTTCTGTGATTAAAGTTTCCGAGCCCTTGCAGGCCATCACAGAAAGTCCAAAAGCGAAAAGTGTAAAAAGGATAATTCTCATCGTTCTATTTTTTTATGCTGAAGAAATACGGGCATCAGTTAGTAACGAAAGTACACAATTTCCAACTACGCAGCTCCAAGTGAATCTCCCGAATGGCTACCCATACCACCTTCACCTGATGATATTGATAAAAACAAATGAGCCCGGAAATCCGGGCTCATGTACTATCATAAAGATAGTGATGGATATATAAACATTTACTTTATTAGCGCTTCACCACTCGTAGGATCTGGCTACCAGAATCTGTTGCAACCCTTGCAATATAGATTCCAGTTTGAAGTTGAGAAACGTCAAGATTGACATCACTGCTGTTAGGTGCGTTCTGAAGTACGACCTGTCCAACAGCATTGTAAATAGTGATCTGATTGATGCTTTCGTTTGAACGCAAGTTAAGATCATTGATCACCGGGTTTGGAACTGCAGCAATCTCCACCGCGTTGTTATCTTCGGTGCTAAGTACAGTGTTTTGGTGCAGATAGATATTGTCAATAAATACCTTTCTTGTTCCACTGTCGGCTCCTACTACCGTAAGAACAAATTGACGCAGTGCATCTCTCAATGATGGATCACCTCCGTCAAAGTCGGTTAGTGGAATGTCGATAGAAACCCACTCTCCAAAAGTTGTTACCGGATTGGTAAGTTCAAAGAAGGAAGTCTCTCCCATATTCCCAACATGGTTGGACCATTTTGGGTTGGCGATC
>JBCCHR010000378.1:0-3220 GCA_039028655.1 Bacteroidota bacterium | reverse complement strand
CTCGCAGCGCCGGCGCGGTCGCGATGACGGATGTCACCTGTCTGGTGCTCAGTCGGACTGATTTCGAGGCAGCACTGGACGAGAATCCCAGCCTGTCACGCCAATTCCAGCATAACCTGTGGAACATCAAGGATGAAGAGTTAAGTGGACGCTGGAATTGGGAGAAGTTGAGAAAAGACGTTAAGAAACACGGGGTGAGAAACTCCCTGTTGGTGGCACCTATGCCTACGGCGTCGACCTCTCAGATCCTTGGTAATAATGAGGCCTTCGAGCCGTACACGTCCAACATTTACACGCGTCGAGTACTCTCTGGAGAATTCATCGTGGTAAACAAGCATCTGCTGGAAGACCTGGTAAAACTTGGCCTTTGGAATGACGACCTGAAACAGGAGATCATGAGAGCCAATGGTTCGATCCAGGATGTGGATGTGATTCCGGATGACTTGAAAGAACTGTATAAAACGGTTTGGGAATTGAGTATGAAGGACATCATCGATATGTCGCGCCACCGTGGGTACTTCATCGACCAGTCGCAGTCGCTCAACCTGTTCATGGAGAACGCCAATATGGCCAAGCTCACGTCCATGCACTTCTACGCCTGGAAGAGCGGTCTTAAAACGGGAATGTACTACCTGCGCACCAAGAGCGCGGTGGACGCCATTAAGTTTACGCTCAAAAAAGAAACCAAGAGTGAGCCCTTACCAGAGCCCGAAAAGGTGGAAGCTCCGGTGGAGGCAACCTCCTTGAATAGCGAAACCAAACCGCTTACGGCAAAAGAGTTAAGAGAGCTCCTGGAGAAATCCAAGGAAGCCGAGAATGATGAGGATTGTTTGATGTGTGGATCCTAGATTTGCACGAAGATTGCAAGTGTTAATAATAGAAAAGGAGAACATAATGTTCTCCTTTTTTTATGAATGCCTATATTCGCCTTTTAGCGAACGTACATGGAACCTGAACTGGAAATAACACTGCCTGAAGCATGCAAACACTGCGGCACAGTCTTGAAGGACGAACATGTCTATTGTCCGGCCTGTGGGTACCCACAGCGCGGTACGGCTGGTGAGAAGTCGAAGTTTCATGCCCGGCGCGTGATGAGCAAATCCAAAGCCAATCAGGCACCGGTGGTTATTCGACAGGCGCGAAATATCCTGTTTATTATTGCGGGGATTACTTTTGTATATGGTCTGTACCTGTTCTTTGTCTATGATGATATTGCGTCGCTCATTGCAGCAGCCGTGATGACATCGGTCTATGTGATCCTGGGCTACTGGTCGCAGCACAAGCGGCTCATCGCCCTGGTGCTGGCATTATTGGTGTATGCCACCAACCTGGTAGTGAACGCCATTGCCGAACCCGATACCATTATCAAAGGAGTCATCCTCAAGATCATTATTATCTACTTTCTCGCTCGCGGGATCAATTCGGCACTACACCTGCGCAGAGCGCAACAATGACTATGGAGATACCCTGTCCACATTGCAAGAAAATTGTCGATTCGCAGGATGCCTTTTGCGGATTTTGCGGTAAGAAGATCGGTCTTATTCAAGAGAAGAAGGAGAACAGCAGCTTGCAGTTGGTGATCATTTTCTACCTCACCTTCCTGGTCTTTGCCATCGTTTCCTTCGCCATACTGGACGAAAGTGCATCACTGGGTACCGAGATCGCCATAGAAGCCGTCTTCATACTCCTTACCTTATTGTTCTGTTTGTTCGATATAAAGCCCATACTGGCACTTTACAATTGGAAGCAGGTAAACTGGAAGAACCTGCTGTTCTCTTTGGGATTTCCGGTATTTACGGCCATTACTGTCTATTTTTCCGTTGGATGGTTGAACGACCTCATCTTTTACGAGAGCACCAACGTGTTTTACGAGTATGAGGACTATAACAACACGGTTTTCTGGGTAATTGTATTCTACGCGATCATCCCTCCCATCTTCGAAGAATTGGCTTTTAGGGGGTTTCTTTTTAACCAATTGCGAACTTTTGCGAGCGTGCCTGTCACCATTCTGGCAACGGCCTTTATTTTCGCCTTGGTGCACTTCTCCTATGTGTCATTGCTGTGGATCTTTCCTTTCGGCTTGGTACTAGGGTATATCCGCCATAAATACAACACCCTGTGGTTGGGAATGATGATTCATTTTGTGCACAACTTCCTGGTCGTCCTGATCGATTATTACTACTACCAGCAGGACCTTTTGCTCACTTTTTAGAGAAGTCTATTGCTTACCTTAGTTGGGCGTCAGGGTATCGGTGCCCAGGAACTTGTCGTTCTTGTTGTAGTACCATTTACGCACCTTCGGCATTTTGATGCCATCGATGGTTTCTTCTTCGGAAAGGAGGATGTATTCCCCGGTGTTCTTTCCTAGTCGTGATGGGTCGCCTTTATAGAATTTGTACAATTCCATGGCATAGGTTTCGGGATCGAAATAGAACGACCAAACATCGGTACCAACGCTTACATCGTAAGTCACCCACATCACCAGGTATAATTTGCCATTATAGCGTTGACGGGTAACCACCGGAGCCAGGTTGGTGCCAGGGTCCCTCAACTTCATCGGGAGACCGTAGAGGTAGGTGTAGTAATTGCGCAGGGTCTCACCTCGACGACAGCTCAATCGATTCTCCTTCATGGTTTCTTCGGAAAGATCCGACGACCCATTGAAAGCGATCGTACAATCATCCTTTTCTACGGTATATTCTGTGACTTTCTCTCCTTTGGTCGACTTGATATAAAAGTACTCTTCAGCATTGTTGATGCGTACCTCAGCCGTTCGGTTGGGCCCTTTTGGTGTTTCTGAAGTGATCGTGAAGGCGCCGTCGAATTTGCCCCACTGTCCGTTAGGGTCGTGATAGGCAATGGACTTGGCCAGCAATTCTTCCGCAGTAATATCCTGCCCAATTCCGAAGAAAGGAATCAATAATAATAGTATGAAGGCGTACTTTGATTTCATAGAGATTGTGGGTTTGATCCGGGTCGAAGATAAGACAAATACCGAAGTTACAACTACTGGACCACCTATTTTAAGATGGTTTTAAGCACCCTTGCTGTGGCTGTTGTAATACTCTTCCATCAAATTCATCAAAGCGGTCACCAGATCCTTTGTTTCCATTAGAAGGCTGAAATACAAGGTGGTATTCTTTGGACTGGATTCTTCGGTACGCGTACGAGCGATCTGCTTTTCGATCATTGAAGAAATATCTTCGAAGGCCTTTTGTTT
>JBCCHR010000377.1:0-3233 GCA_039028655.1 Bacteroidota bacterium | reverse complement strand
TGTAAATATAATCGATGTCGAGGATGGCCTGGAGGATGATCGCGATGGTGTAGATCATCACCCCGGTGCCCAGTGCCCGGCTGATCTGGAAAACGATGCTCAGTATCAATCGAGTGGAGGCAGAAAAACGGCGTTCTACAAATTCGTAAATGCTTACCACCCCCGATCTAAAGAGCGGTGGGATCACAAAAAGCATGATCGCGATCATGGCAAGCGGTACGGCAAATTCGAAAGTAAGCCACTTCATACCACCCGCCAACTTGATTCCCACAAAGGCAGGGGCCGATATAAAGCTGATCGCAGACAACTGCGTGGCCATGGTGGAAAGGCTGAGTGGAAACCATCCAAGGCTGCGGCCTCCAAGGAAATAGTCTTTGGAATCCTTGTTGTTCTTAAAAAAGTAACCCATCCCCAGAAAGAAGACGATATAGCTTATCACGATGGTATAATCCAGCCAATTCATAGCTTAGTGTGTGTTGGTTAGTAAATCGATGGTGAGCGCTGCACTCCACGAGAAATTATTGCCACCATATCCCTTATCCAGACGCTTGTTTAGTGCTTTGGATGGTTCAAAATATTCATAGAATCCGTATTTCCGGACCAGGAAGAGTGAGTCCTCTTTAATTCTGTGAGCTACTTCAGTGTAGCCATATTTTAGGAGTCCGCGATAGATGATCCAGTTCAAGTTGATCCAAATGGGTCCGCGCCAGTATTTTTCAGAATTGAACATCGGGCTCGATGGATCAAAGGAAGCGCACAGGAAATTGGAACGATCGGCGCCGCTAAACCGGCCCGCGTCCAAGTGAGCCACCAGCCTGTTGGCCACTTCCTGAGAGGGTATCCCCGCAAACAAGGGGGCAAAGCTGGAGGAGGACGCATGGGCGTATTTTTTTTCGTTTCTCAGGTCGAAATACACATAGGCCTTCAACTGGGCGTCATACAATTTAGAATTCATGGCAGTTTTGGCCAGGGCATTCCAACGCTCCAATTGCGCAACCTGGGCATCCCTTCCTAGTAGTTTCCCAAGGGTGATCAAGCTATCGTTGGAAGCGATCAACATGCTGTTGAACAAGGGGTCCTGCACCAGAAAAGGCGACTTCTTCGCAATCGCCTTGTCGTCATACGCCCATTGCTTGAACAACTCGATCAGGTGAATGTAGTACTGGTATTCTTTGTTGGTGGGTCTGTGGGAGGCATCGATCAATTGGGTGTCTCGACGTTGTAATTGGTAATCCGGAACCTCAAAGGTTTCCCATATGAAATCCCATACCGGGGTATTGTCGGTTCCAGCTTCCCAGTTATGACAGATATACACCAGGCCTTCCCCATTGGGATCTCGATTCGAATAAAAATAATGATGATTGAGAAACACGGCATCGTAGACCTCGTCGAGGAACGATACTAGGTCTTCCTTGTCGTTGCCTATTTGATACAACTCCTCCAACACAAATCCCAACACCGGAGGTTGAGTAATCCCGGATGTCTTAATGGCCGGGCTATGCGGACTCACATCGATACCGTGCACTTCAGGACCCGGGTAATAGGTATCGGCATCGTTGTGGAACAAAATATGCGGTAAAAAACCATTGGACCATTGGCCTGAAAGCAGGGACCGTACTTCCTGTTTGGCTCGTTCCATATCGAGATGCGCCCATCCTATTGCGATAAATCCCGAATCCCAATTCCATTGAAAGGGGTACAAACCTTCACACGGAATGGTAAACGAATCCTTCCAATTCTGGTGTAAGACTTCGGAAGCCTTATCGATAAGTGACGGCATAAATCGAAATTAAGAAGATTAAATATAGGCTTTTATCCGTACTTTTGAAGAACTGTAAATTCCTGTCAATTGACATTCTCCAAAACTACCGAACAAGATTCCAACTACCAACACCTCGAAAAAATGTCGGTGGCCGAGTTGCTCGCCAATATCAATTCAGAAGATAAAACCGTTCCGCTGGCCATTGAGCAGGCCTTACCTCAAATCGAAGCTCTCACCACCGTGGTTTCGGAACGCCTCAAGAGCGGTGGCCGACTTTTCTACGTTGGTGCCGGAACGAGCGGTCGTTTGGGGATCGTAGATGCCAGCGAGTGCCCACCTACCTTCGGTGTTCCGCACGGACTGGTGATCGGCCTGATCGCAGGTGGCGACAGTGCCATACGAAAGGCCGTGGAATTTGCCGAAGATTCAAGCACACAGGGATGGAAAGACCTACAGTCTCATCACATTTCCAACAAAGACATCGTGGTGGGGATTGCTGCCTCGGGCACCACTCCTTATGTGGTGGGGGCTTTGGAAAAGTGCAATGAAAAGGGTATTGCCACCGGATGCATTACCTGCAACCAAGGCAGTCCGCTTGCCATTACCGCAGAACATCCTGTGGTGGTGGTCGTAGGACCTGAATTCGTGACCGGAAGCACGCGGATGAAGGCAGGAACCGCTCAAAAACTAGTCCTTAATATGATCTCGACGGTGGCCATGATCCAATTGGGAAAGGTCAAAGGAAACAAGATGGTGGACATGCAGCTAAGCAACAATAAATTGGTGGATCGCGGTACGCGGATGATCATGGACGAATTACAACTCAAGGAGGACGAAGCCTTATTCCTGTTGAATAAATATGGCAGCGTTCGAAAAGCCGTAGAAGCATATCGAAATGAAGGAGCCTGACACCCAACAAAAATATACCGATAAGAAAATGCTGGTCAAAGGGCTAAAACGCCTTGGGCTGGCACTTCCCTTACTCGTATTAACTACCTATATCCTCACCTTTGCCTTTTTAAACAAAGAGACGCTTCCGTTGTACCTGTTCCTGCCATTGGGTATAATAGCCATGGGTTTTACCATCTACCTGCTGTTCAATGGGATCAGGATCATCCTCAAGTCGATGTTTCACTAACCGGGTAACGACTTACCTGGCGATAACCACACGTACGGTTTTTTGTCCGCTATCAGCCACCACTCGCAGCAGATACACTCCTTCGGCCAACGCAGCCACATTCAAGGCAATTGGATCTGAAATCACGTTTTTCTGATGGAGCAGCTGGCCCGCCAGATTGTAGACTTCCATACGTTCGATAGTAACACCCGCCTCTAACAGCAGGACATCATCGGCTGGATTTGGATATACCCGCAATCGGCCGAGGCCCATGATGCGGTTCGCGGCGATGAGCGAGCGTTCCAGCTCGACGGCGTCGTCGTTGCCGATCGTGATGATGACATCGACCTCGAC
>JBCCHR010000376.1:0-3255 GCA_039028655.1 Bacteroidota bacterium | reverse complement strand
TACGGATGCAGTGAAGCTTCCACCATGGGATATAAGGCAGGTAGATCGGTCACCACTGCGGTAGTTAGGTTAAAGGAGGGGTCACTTTTTTTTATTGCTGAAATGGCCGTGGTTGCTTTACCACGCAGATCTCCCAGCAAACCGATGGTTTGTTTCGGGATCCCGGAAACTCCTAGGACCAAGTTGGGTAGCTCGGTGTGCAGCTTCTCAAATGAAAACTCATCACCTGTTTGAATGTGAAGCACACCGCCCACCGACACCGAATACTGATCCATGTTGCCACCCGGTGAATTGTGTTCGACCACTTCGGCTTCGTAGGCGATACGAGCAATGAGATCCTGAGAAATGGGATGCTCACAGCCGAAGGTTTCCAGCAGGAATTGCGTCCAGGCCACCACCACCGCAGAGGAACTGGACACACCGGCGTTGATAGGTACCGTACTTCGAACCTGTAGCGTATATCCCTTGTTGGGTGCACAACCGTAACGGCGCACCACTTTGAGTACCGATGCCCAATGGTCGCCAGGTTCAAGAGCTTCGGTTTGCGGCGTGACAGGAATGATCCTTTGTTCCCCAATGTCGGGCATCTCGATAATGAAGTTGTCGGTCGCATTTGTTTCCGCAGAAATAATAACAAATCGATTGATGGCGCAAGCGATCACCGGGAGTCCCAGATAGTCCTGGTGATCCCCGAACAGACAAACACGTCCCGGAGTTTGTATTTGAATTGCCTGCTTCAACTAGTAACGGTCTCTCATCCAGGGATAGGGGGTGCGCTTTACCCAATTGCCTCGGGTAAAATCGGGAAAGTCCTGTGGTTCTCCTCCGTTGGCGATCGAAACTTCAGACAAAGGTGTGATCGCACTCCAGGCGGCCGCGTCGTAAGCGTCCATGGGTGGAGCGATGTTCTTTTTGGCCGATTCCACAAAGGCTTGCAAGACAAAGAAGTCCATGCCTCCATGTCCGGATCCGGCTGCATAATCGCCGTATTTTTTCCACAGCGGGTGGTCGTAGCGTTCCAGCCACGAGGAAGCATCGTCCCATCGGTGAGACTGCTTCGCCTGGCCTTCGATGTAGATCCTGTTGCCATCCACTTCCCAGATACCCTCACTTCCCTGTACTCTAAACCCTAGTGAGTAGGGGCGAGGCGAATTGCAATCGTGAGTAACAATGATGGTTTCCTCATTGGCCGTTTCGATCATGGTGGTAATGATATCTCCCTGCTTGAACTTGAGTTTGGCATTGGGATGATCGGCACCTCCGTGCTTTACTATATAATTGTGCAGACCAACACCCTTACTGGCCATGGAGGTCATGGAAACGAAGCGGTTGCCACGGTTGATATTACACATGGTCGCGATGGGTCCCACGCCGTGCGTAGGGTATACGTCGGCGTTGCGAAGAAGTGAGTGCTGGGTGCGCCAGGCCGACTCGGAAATGCCTTTTTCACCAAACTCCACACCTTTGCCGTAGGCCGTTTTACCATCGTTAAACTTCACAAACCGCAGATCGTGCTGGTAGCCACACCTAAAGTGCAACAATTCGCCAAAAACCTCCTGCTTCACCATATTGAGCACCGCCATGATATCGCGACGATAACAAACGTTCTCGAGGATCATCAGGTGAGTGCCGGTCTTTTCATGCGTGTTTACCAGATCCCAACATTCTTCCATGGTATTGGCTGCAGAGACTTCGAGTCCGGCGTACTTACCAGCCAACATGGCATCCTTAGCCATACGCGTATGCCAAAGCCAGGGGGTGGAAATAATCACCGCGTCTACTTCTTTCAGTTCCAATAAATTGCGATAGTCGTATTCGTTGGCTGCAAAAACTTTCGGTTTCTTTTTGCCCGCCTTGGCGATAAGGTCGAGGGCGATGGTATTCCTCCTGCCATCGATATCGCAGATGGCCGTTATGTCCACATCGTTACGCAACAAGCAATTGTTGAGATGATTGGTGCCACGCAGCCCAACGCCTATCAGGCCTACTTTTAGTCGTTCTTTGGTGGTTGTTGTGGCAGCGCCAAAGCTCAGGGACGGAGCCAACGCCAGCCCGGTGCCAACGAGGGCGGTTTTCTTAACAAAATCTCTTCGGGAACTCATATAGTACGGTTTGGTTGTAGACATAAATGTAGGACAAATTTGAGAGCCGACATATTTTAACAGTGATTTTCAAAAACCTGCTCAAAGAGTTGAAGATTTGTGTAAGCTATGCCCACGCACTGCGACACAAGTTGAAGACTATCAACTTTAACCTATGAATTCTTTTTGGATATTCGAAGAGGTCAACCTGTTCAATATGCTTTGTCCCCATAAGTTCAAAGCCTACAAGAGTACCCATCAGTTTAACGAATACGGCAAAGAGGACTATATCTATTTCGAAGAAGACTCCTCCAATAAAGTATATTTAATAGAGAAGGGAAAGGTAAAGATCGGGTATTATACCGAGGAAGGTGAAGAGGTAGTCAAGGCCATTCTTTCGAAGGGAGAGTTGTTTGGAGAGAAAGCCATTTTGGGAGAGGAAAAGCGAGATGAGTTTGCTATGTCGATGGACAAGTCTACTTCCATTTGCCCTGTAGGGGTAGACACCATGCACGACCTCATGCGGGATAACAGGCCTTTTAGTTTTCGGGTTTATAAGCTCATAGGTTTTCGACTGAAACGATTGGAACGCCGTTTGGAGCGAATCATGTTCAAGGATGCCGAGACTCGTGTCGAGGAGTTCTTGCAAGACCTGGCGGAGGAATACGGCTATTGTTGTCCGAAGACCAGCGACACCATTATCAACCATCCCTATACCCAAAAGGACATTGCCAATTTGATAGGTACTTCTCGACCTACATTCAACTCCATAATGAACAAGTTAAAGGATGCACAGCGGATCGATTTCGGGCGTAATATGATCCGAATCAAGTTCTCTGCCTGATGAAAGGCTTATTATTCGAAGGTAAAACGTATTTTTGAACGAATCCGGAAAATCTGGTTCATGGGCGCAAAACAATTCTTCCAAAAAAATAAAGGCAACCTGATGATCGTGGTGATCATCCTGTTGCTGTTCATTCCACAAACGGGCATGCCCATCAAAGTGTTCTTTAGCAGGTTGGTATCTTTTAGTCCTTCGGAAATAGCCGTTGAGGATCGAGTTTTATTGGATACCTACGATTGGCAATTGGCCAGCACTCAAGGTGCGCTCGCGAATCTGTCTGCTTCTGAAGGAAACGTTGTCCTGATCAATTTTTGGGCAACCTGGTGTCCG
>JBCCHR010000375.1:0-3258 GCA_039028655.1 Bacteroidota bacterium | reverse complement strand
TACATGTAACCAAGAAAAGGTTACAATAGTACTATCAATCTACCGTATACAGGATCACCTCATTGTCGTTACCCTGAACCACGACCGCATTTTTGCGATTGTTTTTGGCATCACCTAACGCAGCGGTGGAGCTGCCGTAGATTGGGAAACCTTTTAAGTGGTTTCCTTCCTTGTCCAGGACGTAGACTTTCTTTTCTTGTAAGTCGGTGATAAGGACATAGGTTTTCCGATTTGCCACCACGAGGTGCGGGTTGGTATACACCCCAAATGGCAATTCGATCAACTTGCCGTTGATACGGAGTAAATTATCGTCCAGGGTGATCTTGGTAGAGCCCAGGATCTCGAACCAATAATTATCGGCTACATTGAGCGACTGCGAACTTACCTGGCCGGTTTGCGAGATCGAATGTTTGTCGTTATTCTCATCGATCACAACAAAGCTCAATCCTTCCCGCGCGACCGGCATTTCAGAAAACGAGAACTTCTTGTCGACCTTTACCCGTTCCTTGCCCACCCGGCTCAGGATATTGAGCTTCCCATTCTCTTCAGCAAACAAAAGATAATCCTTATTGCCCATTCGGATGTGCTGGGGTGGCAGAACGATCCTGGATTGGGTTTGTTTGAAGGTGAATCCGGTCACGATCTTACCCTTACTATCGTACATAAATACCTTGTTGCCTTGGGTTACCACAAAGCGATAGTTGCGCCGGTTATCGTAATCGAAAATGGAGAGCGGTTGCGTGATCTTGTCTTGGTATTTCTTCGGAAAAGGTGCCACGCTGTTGCCATTTCGATCAATAATATACAAGGTGCTGGCCGTCACAAAGGCCAACTGTTTTTTGCCGTTACGCAACAAGTCGACTTCTTGTATGGAACCCAGGATAGCGCCGTCAAGGCGTTTTTTCCATAGTACTTTTCCTCCCGCCGAAAGCAGGTAGAGCTGGTTTTCGATGTCCTGGACCACAATGTCTTTGCCCCGGGTTCGGTGATTGGTGAAGAATTGGGGCGCACTCAACAAGGGCGCGTCCAGTGTTTTGGTAAAAAGCTGGGTAACCAGCCCCGTACTCTGCTGGGTGGGAGCCACTTCCTTGCACACCAGGTTGATGTGGGCAAAATCCCGATCGTAACTCAACTGTAGTACAGCCAGTGGAAATTTGTTTACCTGGCTGGCATCGGCCTCCAGAAAACTGGTGATCCAATTGCTCAATCGTCCTTGCATATCGTACACGACCATTGACGAAGATTGACTCATTTGAGTAGCCGCACCTTCAAAATAAGAGGTGTTGGCGAGCGTAGCATTGTTCTTGTAGGCACCTATGACCGATTGTGCGACCTCCTGGCTTTCAGTAAAAACAAAAAATTGATCCAATTGAAAGGCCAATGTGGCCTCTAGACGATCGACAAGTGGATGGAAGACCTCAAACGACAATCCTTCTCCGGCCATGGCATACAGCTGTACTTCCCTAAAGCGTTCGCCCTCTTCGGTATAGCGTTTAAATTCATCCACCGCGATCTCCGGATCGATACTGGTAACCACTATGGCGGTTCCTTCCGGGAGTTGAATGGATGTAATTTCATTGGTCGATTCGAAGAATGCAGGAAGTACCAGGCTATCGTTTCGATAGGCCCGTAGGTTTTCGGTGAGCATATCCACATCGTCATAGGTAAAGCCTCTGGCTGTCATCGCTTCTAAGGGGATCACCCGCTCCGCTTGATGCGGCTGAGGTTGTAGCCCCTTGAACACCGAGACGAGGTGATCGGTGGAATCGCCATCCAAGAGTACCCCGCGGGCTTCGACACCTTCGGGAAGTATTTGAAGTTCCAAAGAGGCACGCGCACCCAACGAAACGGTCACCGAGTCGTTGATCGCGAGTTGGTTGGGTGAAGTAATGTTCACCAATCCATCCTTCGACTTGATACCAAATGCTTTCCTGAATTGCGGATCGTTTTCAGTTTTGTTGTCGATGATGTCCTGGAGCACCTGCTTCGAGGAGGTCGCGATGTACATGCTGTCCACTTGGGCGCGATATTTCATGACACTTCCGGGGGTCAGGGTCTCGATACTGTAACCGTTATAGTTGTTTTTTTCTGAACCGGTCGAGGCCAGCGAATCAGCGGGTGGCGTAATCGAACCCAATGGAGCAACAAAGACGATATCCTGGGTGCTGTCGGTCGTTTGCCGAAAACAAAGGATGCTCTCACCGCTGGTGCTCAGTTGGGAGAAGAACGGATCACTTGTTTTAAAAAACTCGTACAAGGCCGAATTATTCAGTTGCTCGTACAGATGAGTGCTGGCAAGGTCGTTTCGGGTCGTCTCAAAACTGGCCAATTTGATCACGCTGTGGGCGTTTGCAGGGATGTAGTCGATCGCACTTTGGGTACGACGGTTACTTTGCTCACAACCCCAGAATACAAAGGTGAGCAGTAGTAAAGTAAGGACTCGTTGGAGCGGGCGCATATACAAAAGTAGTACGAATTTGAAGCGGAACCGGCCGTATTAACAATAGTTTATTGACGTGTTTTCAACAACGCTTTTGTATCCAAAATATTGGGAGTTGAAGGGTGCATTTGCCTACAGATCCAACTTCAGTTGGTCCGGCAACAGTCGAAAGCTCTTTCGATGGTAGGGAGTAGGCCCATGGATTTGGATAGCCTCTCGGTGTTGGGCAGTTGGATATCCTTTGTTCTTGCTCCATTGATAGGCAGGAAACTCTTGGTGTAATTGCTCCATGTACAGGTCGCGGTTGGTCTTCGCCAGGATCGAAGCTGCCGCAATATGCAGGTACTTCGAATCACCTTTTACCACGCACTCAAAAGGGATCTCGCCCCAAGGTTTAAAGCGGTTGCCATCTACAGCAACAAACTCGGGGGTTACGCTCAGCTGGTCGATGGATCGGTGCATCCCCAGGATCGAGGCATTCAGGATATTGATCTGGTCGATCTCGTCCATCATCACATGGGATACGGCATAGGAAATGGCCTGCGCTTCAATGATGGGCTTGAGTTCCATGCGTTGCTTATGGGTGAGCTGCTTGGAATCGGTGAGCCAGGGATGGGAGAAATCGGGAGGGAGGATCACAGCGGCTGCTGTCACGGGTCCTGCCAGACAGCCTCTCCCGGCTTCGTCGGTGCCGCATTCCAACAGATCATCGTTAATTTTAAGCTGTAACATCTGGATACGAAGGTAGGTAAAATGTGGAAGGGACGGTCGGACGGTTTCAATGGTCCTTATTCAATGCTCAATACTCAATGTTCAAT
>JBCCHR010000374.1:0-3276 GCA_039028655.1 Bacteroidota bacterium | reverse complement strand
GCCTTTTCGAAATAGCCGTTCAAATGGATTAAAGAGTTGCTTTAACCCTAAGGTTGCGCCTGTTACTTCCGTTCTCAATCCTTGTAGCACGCTATCGCTTAGTGGATCGTCGTTCAGGTCGCCCATGGTGATCACTTTCGCATAGGGTTCTTCAGAAAATATAGAGTCTATTATGCTTCGATTAAGTAAGGCAGCCTTCATCCTTTTGTAACTGCTGCTTAATTCTCCTCCACTGCGTGATGGCCAATGATTTACAATGAAGTGCATCTTTTCGCCATCGAGCACCCCGCTTACCAAAAGCTGGTCCCTGGTATAGATGCGGCGATAAGGGGGCTCCTTATGGTGCAGTTTCAGAGGGTAAGGTTGATAGGAAATGGGGGTAAATAACCTCTTTCGGTATAGCAGGGCCACATCGATCCCTCTGCGATCCGGTGAATCGAAGTGTACGATCCCATAGTCATACGGTTCGAGAATCTCATGAGCGATGAGGTCCTGAAGTACCGTTTTGTTCTCAATTTCACAAACGCCAACTACGGTGGGTGGGGTGCCCACTGTTGACGTTCCGATCTGGGAGATCACCCGAGCCATTCGAGTTAGTTTGCGCTGGTAGTCTACCATGGTCCAACGATCCTTGCCAGTAGGCGTACGGTCGTCATCATAAGTTAGAGGATCGTTCGACGGATGAAACAGGTTCTCCAGATTGTAAAATGCAATGGTGACGATCTTATATTGGCGCGTTTGCTGCGCATCCGCTTCTAGACTGATCAAGATGAACAATAGAACATAAATAATGCATGATCTCATGACAGGGTGTCGATATGGGAGCGAGTACGAGAAGGCACTTGCCAAAGATACTGTAGATGGTTTCCTGGTAGCAGTCAATTCATGAATTGAGACAACAACATCGCCAATTTCCCTTCTTTTCCTTTGACTTTAGTCCTGCTCACAGCTACTTTTATCCTCCTTCCCAGTGCATTCTTTCAATCCTAACCGGTACACTTTTTATTGCTGAAGACCATCGGTCTGATGTCTATTGTTCCGGCGAAGACCAAATTTAGCAGCGTGAACCCCTTCCTCCTTTTTCTATTTCTGATGATCCTCACTTTGGAGATCACCTATGCGCAGACAGTAAGTCTGAAGGGAAGGGTAGTCGATGATCTTTCAAACGCGGCGATCGCTCGTGCCAAAATTCGAATTGAAGGCAGTACGCTCAGTCGGACCACTGATGCCGACGGTTGGTTTGATTTTTCCGGGGCCCAACTTCCTATGGGTGAACAAGTGGTCCTCGTTGAGGCTCCGGATTATATCACACAGCGCATCCAGGTAGTGCTAAACCGGGATTCGTCTGTGCTGCTGGACCCCATCTTACTGGAACTGGATCTGCCCAATATCCAATCTTCCATAGGTCTCATCTCACTCACCGATGACCAAGTATCGAACGACGACGGGATCCTGTCTCAAAGTCCAAACTGGTTGCAGGCATCCAGGGATGTATTCCAGAATGCCGCTGCCTTCGATTTTAGCGCAGCTTTCTTCCGCCCCCGTGGTCTGGACAGCCGTTATGGTAAGCTCCTGATCAATGGGATCGAAATGAACAGCCTCGATCAGGGTCGTCCCAACTGGAACATATGGGGCGGGTTGAACGACGTTCAGCGCAATCGTGAATTTGCCATGGGACTCGCTGCTAACGAATACGCATTCGGCGATGTGGCAGGAACCACCCATATCACTATGCGGCCTTCCGGTTACCGCCCAGGCGGACGAATCAATCTGGCGGCCGCCAACAGAACCTATCAGGGAAGAGTCATGGGAAGTTTTCATAGCGGGCCGCAACGAAACGGATGGGCATTTTCATTGTCAATGGCGCGTCGATTTGGCGATCGAGGTTTCGTAGATGGCACACCTTACCAAAGCAGTTCGTTTTTCATTTCAGTAGAAAAACAAATATCACAAGTGTTCAGTTTAGACATAACGGCCTTCTATACGCCTCTCGTTCGAGGTCGTGCCGGCTCCCTAACCGAAGAGGTGAGAACACTAAAAGGGATACGTTACAATCCAAACTGGGGATACCAAAATGGCAAAATTCGCAATAGTAGGGAACAATCGCTCTCGGTTCCTGTTTTCCAGATCAACGGGTATTGGAAGCCCACAACCTCCTTTCAGTTAGAGGCCCATGCCGCCTATCAAATCGGGACCTTGAATAACAGTAGGCTCGACAACAACGGAAATCGCCTCGTCACCGTAGCCGATGGACAATCCTTCTTTGCTGGTGGTGCAAGAGATCCTCTGGGAAATTACTACCAACGATTGCCCAGCTACTTTCTCAGGAATACCGATCCAACTGCCTATGATTATCAACTGGCCTATCAGGCGTTGAAGGAGTTTCAGTCCAACGGGCAATTGGATTGGTACGCTCTCTATGCGGCAAATACGGACGCTCAGGGGAAACCAAAACTGGCCACATACATTGTGCAGAATGACGTATCAGAGCATCGAAAGATCTCCGGTTCCCTTTATTGCAGATTGGAATTGAATGAGCGATTCCGATGGAATGGGAGTGTGCAATACCAGGCATTACAAGGAGAATATTACGCTGAAGTAGCCGATCTTTTAGGAAGCTCAGGTTATCTGGACATCGATTCCTTTACACAGGCCGCCTCCGGTGATGCGGGGAACGAACTAAGGACCAGTGCCGCTCAAAGCGACCTGCAACAGCCCAATCGCATTGCCTTGCGTGATGAGCGATATAAGTACAACTACGGAATGGATGTCAATGAACTTGTCGCATGGACCCAATTACAACTGCGGCTTATTGATTTTGACGGATATCTGGGAGCAAGAGTGGCACAGTCCCGTTACCAGCGCACAGGCATGTATGAGAATGGCAATTTCCCCGGTGACCAGTCCTTCGGCCCAAGCGATGCACTTTCCTTTTCCACGTATGGAGTGAAAGGTGGCGGGACTTACAATCTTACTCCAAAGCACTATGTAAACTTCAACGCAGCGTACCAAACCAAGGCACCAGTTTTGATTCGTTCCTTTGTCAATCCCAGGCAAAGCAACGAGATCGTCGAAGGCATTTCGCCAGAACGAGTGCGAAATCTGGACCTCAGTTATCTGTTCCGAAGCAACAGCTTCAGTGCTCGAATTACAGGGTACGTTTTAGACATTTTATAACACACAAAATTGTAAACTGAACACAAAAAATTCAAAGCGAACCAATAGAAGCAGGATTTTGTTGATTTACCCGGCCACTGTTTGGATGCAACTCTTCAG
>JBCCHR010000373.1:0-3277 GCA_039028655.1 Bacteroidota bacterium | reverse complement strand
GACCAGTGTCCGACATTCAACTGGGAGATAGTATTCGAAATCAGGCAGATATCTATTTCGATTTCAACGCGCCTATTGTGACTAATTTGGTGACCACTACCTTTGTGGACGAGCTCTCCATTTCGGATAGATCAAAACTTCAAATTGTGCTCTATCCCAATCCTACTTCAGGCGTGATCAATTTCCGGTCGGAGGTTCCGATCGATCGTGTGGAACTTTATTCTGTGCTGGGACAGCGCCTACTAGCCAAAGCAATTCAGCATAAAACACGAGGAAATATCGACTTCTCCAGCCTGCCACAGGGGACTTACTTTGTAAGGGTTTTTGCTGAAGGGGCTACGGATAATTTTCAAGTGATCAAGCGGTGATCTAGATTTTGCGTCGTGAGTGATGCAAACAATGCGGTGAGAAGGGCCAGCAACGTGTGATTATAGTTCCTCTGAAGGAAACTCAGCGAGTGTTTTAATATTTTGAATTTGTTGCAGGTGTCGTTGTGTATGGGCCACACTAATTAATAGTAATTGGTGTAAGTCTCTGTATTGTGTTGGGCCACGGCCGCTGCTGGTATAGATCCTGCGAAGATCACTGTCTGAAGAATTCACGAACTCGATCATTGCATTTCGAATCCTTGAGTATGCGGAGGTTGCATCTTCTTTTGAGCACCATCGTCCCAGGGGTTCCATATATGAGGGAGCTTTACCTGTATTTTTTGATGTGATCTCCTTATAAGAGTATATTTCCTCATCGGTTGCAAACAAAGAGTCGGGTTGAGTAGACATTTCGGGAATGCCAGTGAGCACTCTTGCCTCCCGGTAAAACAGTTCATCGTGCAGAATAAGATGCTCGATAACCATGGCAATGGACCATGTAGAATCACTCGATTTCCAATGCCATTGTTGGTTGTTCAGATGACCTACTTCATTAAGAACAGCTTTGATGGAAGACTCTAAATTTTCCGATAGGAAAGAACGATCCTCCTGAGACCAGGTCCTTTGATAATGATTGGTTGAAGTATTCGAGGTACAGGACATAGCGATAAGCAATAGAAAAAAAAATACAATTCTCATAGCTTGTTTACTCGGTTATCGGGAAGACGCTCGCCTCGATATTCAACACTCATATATCGTCCCGAGGGTAACGAAATTTATGCTTTAAAGAAGTAAAGTTAACGAATTACTACTGAAGACCGGGAATCGCCAGAGCTCCTTCACCCGTGTTGATACCCCATTTTACGCCCAGCAAGGAAATAGTGTTGTCTTCACTTTTAAAGTTCTTACCAAATCCACCGGTAAGCGTAATGGATTTGCTCACTTCGTATCGAATGGTGCCAATGGATCGGTATTCGTCTACGTCCCCTTCGCGAGTGATAAACTCGTAGCCTATGGACAGTTTGTTCAATTCTATTTCCAGCTTGCCACCAATATCATAGGATTCGGTATTGAACAACCTGTTTTCGGCGTCAAGATTGAGACCGTCCTTGATGTATCTCGCGACCGAATGTACGTGAATATAATTGTTGCTATTATTGGCAAATCCCAATGCCAGATCGGCCGAGATCCAGGCACCATACCTACCTAAAGTATCACTAAAATTGGCGTTCGAATTGTTGAGTAGCGCACTGTAGGCGAGGGCCAGATCAACTGTGAGGAGCGGTTTCATATTCACTGCATCGTTGAGGTCGTCTCTGGCTTTTAGGTATTCTTCTGAAGTGGCTAGGTCCTCAATACTATTATTGGGGTCCAAAATAAATTTCTTCAAAAAAGCGTCGTAGTTGTTGTATTTGGAGATGATGTTTTGAATGTCCTGTTTGCGCAGGACCTTCACCAAAGTGGTGCGAGCACCGGCAGAAATGAAGTTCTGAGGCGAATCGAACACTTCGAAGGTATTTTCCATAAACTCGAAGGATACGGAGGCTCTTTTAAAAATATCTCCAAACACATTTTGCGAATCGTAGCCAGTTGCTCCCTCCACGTTGGGATCGGATTTTTTTAGGTTGTAGTACTTAAGAAAGTTCATGTTTTTTGGAGTGGTATACCAAAACGGTACAAATTCGACCGCAATGTTTTTCGGTATTCCATCGCTGGACCCCGAACCCAATCCATTGAGCAGTTGTAAGGACAACGCCTTTAAACTCTCCGGTGTGTACACGGAAGACGGAGAAATATCCATCAATACAAAGGCGGGCGAGGATGGAGGTGCCAGATTTTGTAACTGAGTGTTGGTATCACCTTGGGACCAGGCTGCAAAAGGTATCAATAAGAGGATGAGAATTATTCTGGAAGACATATCGGGTCGATTTAGATGAATGTAATTTCACTCGTAAACTCTGCCACCTTGACGATACTAAAGATAGATTTTACCTCGAAATCGAAGCTTTCCGGAGAAGGTGTTCCACCCGAAAGTTGTACCGAATAGGTGTTTTTGGCTTGTTGTACCGCTCTATTGAAGGTGTTCTCGTCGTCAATTCCGCTTGGAAAAGTGAGTATCGTTCTAACCCGGATGGTTCTTCCTTGAACCGCTTCTCCATTGTTGATCTGTCGAAAGCTGGTACTATCGGTGTTTGAAATTGGGCTGCTGCTCGGAGCCACCAGGAACTGGCCCTCGTTGTCCGGGTCGTTCAAATAGTGCGCCGTGGTAGCATGACCAACCGTGCTTATCGATACCTTTAGTTTGATGGGTTTGTTTGTCCCGACCGTATACGAACTCATAGTGGATAGTTTTTAGTTACCCACTAAGGTATCGAATTAATTGGTTCCTGCTCCTACGTGTTTTTACCTATTTCTTGGGAAGCTCACACTTTGGCTAACCGGAACATGATGTCCTCCACCCGTTCCGAATCGATCAAGATGATGGGCTCGGAATAGAGTAGGGGGATATGTTCTCCGAACTTTTCCCGGAGTCGGATATTGATCGTTCGAAAGAGCAACGATTTGGAAATTCCCTTCAATACGAATTGGTTGGTGTGTGAGATGCTGCCATCCAATTCCTTCTGAAGTACCACGGTATCACTGCTTATCATGGCATTGGCGATCAGTTCTTCCTTCAGCAAGAACTCTGCGATCTCGTGTAGGTAATCTTCGTTTTCCGAAACCATTTGTAAAGTCATCATGCAAGGCCGTCCAACCGTTCACAGCATTCTGAGCGTTCACATCAGTACAAGTGCTGAGCAGTCCCCGGACAGCTTCGTAATCGCCAATGCAGCATGCCTCCCTCAAATTCTCAGCCTGTCCAGCCATTGCTGATCAAAGACCTTCAGCGATTTTTACCCTCCCTGAAT
>JBCCHR010000372.1:0-3285 GCA_039028655.1 Bacteroidota bacterium | reverse complement strand
TGTTTTTGGTCCCATAGCTCAGCTGGTTAGAGCATCTGACTCATAATCAGAGGGTCCTTGGTTCGAGCCCAAGTGGGACCACAAATTTAAGAAGGATGATGGCTGAGAGGAGACAGTTTGAATTGATGCGGCAAAAATAATAAAGTCGTCGTATCCCGAAAATGAACGGTGTAGAGAAAACAATTTTTTCAAAATTTTGGAGTTCATAAAACTTTGATAACTTGTTTTTTTCTTGCATGTTTAAAAAAAATTATTACTTTAGCCCATGTCTATGCGACCCCAAATCGTGACTATATTAACCCTTGCGCTGTTCCTGGTGAATGGTGCGACTATGCTTGGTCAGTCCACTTCTGCTGATTCAGGCCCACCCCCTCCACCCCAAAGAACACCCCCGGAATTGTTTATCGATAGCAATATTTTGGTACTTATTATTGCCGGTTTGGCCTATGGCGGTTATGTAATGTTTAGAAGAAGCCGGGCTAAAAATACCCTTGACTAAGCCTTTTCAGGTACTTTCCAATCACATCAAATTCCAAGTTCACTGTTGCACCTATTTCCAATTGGTGGAAATTCGTATGTTGGTAGGTATACGGAATGATGGCCACGCTAAATGAACCTGCTTTAGAGTCGACTACCGTTAGACTCACACCGTTCACTGTGATGGATCCTTTTTCAATAGTTATGTTTCCCGGGGTCTCGTCGTAACTAAAGGTGAATTTCCAACTGCCATCCAGGGTTTCGATGGCGGTACAAGTGGCTGTTTGGTCAACATGGCCCTGAACCATGTGGCCGTCCAGTCGATCCCCCAACTTCATGGCACGCTCCAGGTTCATTTTATTCCCTATGGTTAGGCCGCCTAGGTTGGTTTTATCAAGTGTTTCCTGAATCGCAGTGACGATATATTGATCGTCAGACACATCAACAACCGTAAGGCAAACTCCATTGTGCGCAACGCTTTGATCGATCTTAAGCTCGGAGGCCATAGGGCTACCCATAGTGATATGGAGGTTCTCACCTTCTTTTTCCAACGACACAATTTCCCCAATACTCTCGATTATTCCTGTAAACATGAATTCTATTAGTTACATTTGTACTGCAAAAATAACAATAATAAAGCACGATTTATAGATGGTCAAAAAGGAGAAAGTTGTGGTAGGAATTTCTATTGGAGACCTCAATGGAATTGGAAGTGAAGTGGTCCTGAAAACTTTCAGAGACTCCCGCATGCTGGAGTTTTGCACCCCGGTGATTTTTGCTTCGGCTAAGACCATGTCGTACTTAAAAAATGCCTACTCCATCGACCTGAATTTTCACGGTACCGACTCCTTAGATAAGGTGCTGCCAAAAAAAGTGAACGTGTATAACGTTTGGAAGGAACCAGTAGAGATCAATTTTGGGGAAGAGAATGCAGCCATTGGGCAGTACGCCGTAAGATCGCTAGAGGCAGCCGTTTTGGCCCTTAAAAATTCTGAAATCGATGTTTTGGTTACGGCGCCTATCAACAAGAGTAACATTCAATCGGAGACCTTTACCTTTCCCGGGCATACGGATTATCTGGCTCAGGAATTGGAGGGAGATAGTTTGATGCTGATGATTTCTGAAGAGCTTAAAGTAGGCTTGCTTACCGATCATGTGGCGGTGAAGGATGTCTCCACTCACATCACCAGAGAACTCATTGACAAGAAAATAAAGATCGTCCATCAATCGCTGGTTGAAGATTTTGGCATTGTACGTCCTAAGATCGCTGTGCTTGGGATCAACCCGCACACCGGGGACAACGGGGTAATTGGAAACGAGGACGATACCGTTCTTCGACCCGCCCTTGATAACATTCGCAATAATGGCAAGCTGGTGATGGGGCCATATGCGGCCGATAGTTTCTTCGGATCGGGGAACTACAAGCAATTTGACGCGGTCATTGCGTCGTATCACGACCAGGGATTGATCCCTTTCAAGACCTTGTCCTTCGGAAATGGTGTGAACTACACCGCCGGATTAGAGAAGATTCGAACCTCTCCCGATCACGGTACGGCATACGACGTGGCAGGGAAGAACGTTGCGAACGCTGACTCGTTCAAAGAAGCCGTTTTTCAGGCGATTTCCATCTTCCGTAGACGGAAGGAATACAAGGAGTTTTCTAAGAATCCATTGAAGACGAATCGACGAAAACCGACCACGAAAAAGAATTGACAATTCCAATAGGAGTATTAAATTATTTTTTATCTTTGCAGCCGCCTTATTTATAAGGTAAGCGCTTAAACATACGTGTGAAAATGGAGGAACTGAAAGAATTTACAATTCCTTTTGTGGGATTAAAGACGGGAGAGCACACATATGAGATCGCAATTGATGATTCGTTCTTTGAGCATTTCGAGTATGATGGCTTTGATCACGCAAGGATCGCGCTGCATGTTGTGTTGAACAAGAAAACCACGCTGTTGGAGTTTGACTTGGAATTTTCCGGGTTGGTTGGAGTCCATTGTGACCTTACCAATGAACCCTTCGACCAGGAACTGAATGGCACCTACCATTTTGTGGTGAAGTTTGGCGACACCTACGATGATGAGAATGAGGACCTTCTTATCATTCCGCATGGAAGTCACCAGGTGAACATCCAGCAATACGTCTACGAATCGATCGTATTGGCGATGCCGGTCAAATTGATTCATCCCGGCGTGACCGATGGATCCTTGAAAAGCGAAATACTCGACAAACTTGAAGAACTAAGTCCTAACAGCGAAATGGATTCCGAAGAACAAAAAACGGATCCTCGTTGGGACGATTTAAAGAAACTATTAACGGACAAATAAGATAAGTAATGGCACATCCTAAGAGAAAAATCTCAAGAACCAGAAGAGATAAAAGAAGAACGCATTACAAAGCTTCTATGCCACAGATCGCAACCGATCCAACCACCGGAGAAGCGCACTTGTACCACAGAGCGCACTGGCACGAAGGTAAGTTGTACTATCGTGGACAGGTAGTTATCGACGCTACAGAAGAAATCGACGCATAAAGGCGTACACATAGAATAATAGAACTCTCACTTATCAGATGCTTGATCGTGAGAGTTTTTTATTCGAAAATTTTAAATATCAAAAAAGGTTAATTTTAGCTTGGTTTTGATTTAAAATTAGTATTTTTCACTCCTTTTTAACGGATTTAGGCCTTTTTTGGTGAATTTAATTCAATTTTATGAGTAAAATCACAGCGGCAATTACAGCTGTAGGGGGATATGTCCCGGACTATGTACTCACCAACCAAATATTGGAAACCATGGTGGAT
>JBCCHR010000371.1:0-3302 GCA_039028655.1 Bacteroidota bacterium | reverse complement strand
GTTTTTCCAACGCAGGTTTTTCCCGATGCGGTCGGCATGGTCGCAGGCGACCTTAGCCTGACAGCGCAAGACAACACGCCTCAAAATGCAAATTACGTTGGAACAGTGTCATCCGTGGAATATGTTTCCCCAATGATGTCCCGAATGAATGACCTGGTACCTTCCGACGACACTGTAAAAGAGGCGCGTGACAAGCGTTCACTAGGAAATTTACTTAATATCGGTGACGATCCCCAAACCACCGATGATTACTTCGTTCTCAATCGCAACGAATTGGAACAAAGTATGTCGCTGGCCCCTGCCAGTCTGGTTTTTGACGCCTATTCGTCAGGTTCTCAACCAACCGACCCGTCTCTGGCCATAGGCCCGAATCACGTATTCGTTGTGTACAACACGGGTTTCACGATTTACGACAAAAGTGGGAATCAACTCCTTGGACAAACAGCACCTAATCCGGCTATCTTTCCTTCAGGTGGATGCTGCGACCTTACGGTTTCCTACGACAATGCCGCCGATCGATGGGTGTTAACCTTCCTGGGTAGTGGTGCCCAGATCGCCGTCTCCGACGGTCCCAACCCATTGACCGCTGGTTGGTACGTTTACACCATTTCGGCTATCAACGATTATCAAAAACTTTCCGTTTGGAGTGATGGATACTACATTACCGACAATACCAGCTCTTCCAACCGCGTATGGGCCTTGGAAAGAGACGCTATGCTTGTAGGAGATCCTGGTGCGCAGATATTAGGATTCAACCTTCCGGGAATTGCCACCAGTGGGTTCTACAGTCCGCAGGCATTCAATGTAACCAATAACAACCTGCCAGCAGCAGGTGGAGCACCTATTGTATACTTGCAAGATGATGCTTGGGGAGGAGTTTCCTTCGACCATGTTAAACTTTGGACCATTGATGTGAATTGGAATAACCCAGGAAGCTCAACCGTTTCCTCGGCACAGGAGATCACGACCACTCCATTCATCAGTGTCTTTGATGGAGGAAGCTTTGTGAACCTTGCCCAGCCCGGAGGCGTGAGTATCGATGCCCTTCAGGCTACGATCATGAACCAGGCACAATTCAGGAAGTTTGGCACCCACAACTCGGCCGTATTTAACTTCGTGGTAGACACTGATGCCAGTTCGGGAGAACTAGCTGGGGTACGTTGGTTCGAATTTCGCCAGAGTGGCGACAATCAGCCCTGGTCTCTGTACCAGGAAGGTACCTATACGGCACCGGATGGACGCCATGCCTGGAATGCGAGTTTGGCCATGGACGGACAGGGAAATATTGGTATGGGATATACCTCGATGTCCGGTCCGACGACGCCTACCACAGTTCGCGTAAGTTCGTACTTTACAGGTCGCCTGAGCGGTGATCCATTGGGCACCATGACGGCTGCCGAAGAATTGATCGCCAATGGAACAGGAAATATTCCCGGAACCCGATATGGTGATTACAGCAAGATCGATGTAGATCCTAGCGACGACAGTTCGTTCTGGTTCATTAACGAATATGTGAATGGAAGCCGCGGAGGCGTGGTAGGAAAGTTTGCCATTCAGGCCGGACCACCGGATACTGAAGCGCCTACCGATCCAACCAACCTTACTGTGAGTGCCATTACCGATTCAGGGGCTACGTTGAATTGGACCGCGTCTACCGACAATGTGGGCGTGACCCAGTACAACATCTTTATCGATGGAAACCCCGTAGGAAGCACCGCAAATACAACCTTTGACGTCACGGGACTTTCGCCGCTCACATCGTATACGGCCTCCGTAAACGCACAGGATGCGGCCGGTAATACATCCGGAAGTGCCTCCGCACCCTTTACGACCATCGACGGGCCGGGTGCCCAGTATTGCGACTCACAGAGTACCAATACCAACGATGAATATATAGGTAGAGTGCAGTTGAATACCATCGACAATTCATCTGGTCCTACGTTCTATTCCGACTTTACCGCCATCTCAACGAACCTTTCCGAAGGAACACAATATACAGTTACGGTCACTCCGGTTTGGACAGGTACTATTTATGCTGAAGGATATGCCGTTTGGATCGACTATAACAACGATGCCGATTTCGAAGATGCTGGAGAACTGGTGTGGTCAAAGGCTCCTTCCACCGATACACCCAACAGCGGAACCTTCACCGTACCAAGCGGTACGTCTGAAAGTTCAGTACGTATGCGGGTATCCATGAAGTACAATGCCATCCCTACCTCTTGTGAGACCTTTACATGGGGTGAGGTGGAAGACTATACCATCAATCTTTCGGCCGGTGGCGGAGGCGATACGCAACCACCTACGGCACCAACCAACCTGACGGCTTCGAATACCACAGATACTACGACTGATCTGGATTGGGATGCCTCTACTGATAATGTAGGTGTTACCGGATACGAAGTATTCCTGGACGGAAGCAGTATTGGTACCGTTTCCGGAACCGCAGCCAATGTTACAGGCTTGAGTCCGAATACATCTTATGCCTTCACGGTACGAGCGTTTGACGCTGCTGGTAACAACTCGGCCTTTAGCAATACAGCCAATGTTACCACCACCGGAGGTGGCGGAGGTCCTGGTATTATTGCCGGATACTTCTTCGAGACCGGCCTGGACGGTTGGATCGACGGTGGATCCGATTGTACGAGATTCAACAATGCAAATCGTGCATGGGAAGGAAGCTATTCCATCCGCATCCGTGATAATTCAAATAGTTCGAATGCTGTTTCGCCGGCACTCGACCTTACCGGGAACTCTCAGGTAACCATAGAATTCCACACCTATTCCAGAGGTATGGAGTTGGGTGAGGATTACTTTGTAGAGTTCTGGAATGGATCCAGCTATCAGGTGATCGGAAACTATGCTCGAGGAATTGATTTCAATAACAATGCCTTCTTTACCGATACCATCGTTCTGGATTCCGCTACGTATAATTTTACTACCGATAACAGACTCCGATTCCGTTGCGACGCAAGTGTGAACAACGATCAGATCTATTTCGATGCGGTTGTGATCCGAGGAGACAATGTAACCAATGCTCCTGTGCTACCGAATGCCGACGACTCTATTGGAAGAGTACGATCCTTCGCCCAGCAAGCTGATGAGAATATCAAGTTGTATCCTAACCCGACCACGTCGAAATTGACCATCGACATCCTGGAAGGAAGCTACGACGAGATCATGGTATTCTCTACCACAGGTAAACTGGTGAAGCAGATCGATCCTAATGGAAATTTGACCATCGACGTTTCGCAATTTGCTTCCAAGATTTGTTGATTATAGAAAACTTTGCGTGCTCTGTT
>JBCCHR010000370.1:0-3310 GCA_039028655.1 Bacteroidota bacterium | reverse complement strand
GCAGCAATTCCTCCTGAACCTCCAAAGGGTACTTTAAAAAAAGCTCGATCTGGTGAAATCGTTTCTTTAAAAACCAGGAAGCGATAGAGTTTACTAAAGGAATTGGCATAATTTTGACCTATCTTTATATCGTAAAAATAGCAAATTAATCCTTATGAACTACGAAGGCGTTCTTACGAAAATGCAGACGGAAAACGGGTCTCCTATTCAGTATTATCTGGTTTTTGAGAATGATTTTTTGAATGTAAATCAGTTGCTCGATAAGACCATTCGACTGGATTTTGTTGGGTACCAATGCCTCAATTGTGGGTTGGCCAAGAAAATATACCGCCAGGGATTTTGCTACGATTGTTTTTTCGAGATCCCGCAGGCTGCGGATTGGGTGATTCGTCCCGAATTGAGCAAGGCACATCTTGGCCAGGAAGATCGGGACCTGGAATACGAGAAGAAAGTACAGCTGCAACCGCACATTGTCTACCTGGCCAATAGTAGTAGTGTAAAGGTGGGCGTAACGCGCAAAAGCCAGGTACCAACCCGATGGATCGATCAGGGTGCTCATGAGGCCATCGAGATCGTGGAAGTTCCCAACCGATACCTGGCCGGGATCACAGAAGTGGCTCTAAAGGACCACGTGAGCGATAAGACCAATTGGCGCAGCATGCTCAAGAATGATATCAAGGACGAGGATCTTGTAGAATGGCGCTCCAGGTTGAAAAACTATATTCCTGAAGAAGCGGCCAATTACTTTATAGAGAATAATACCGAGACGCAAATGGACTTTCCTGTGCTCCAATATCCTGAGAAGCCCAAGAGTTTGAATCTGGAAAAAACCCCCAGTTACGAGGGGCGACTAAAAGGGATCAAAGGGCAATACCTGATCTTTGAAGATAACACCGTATTTAATGTTCGAAGCAATGAGGGTTACGTGGTTGGGATTACTATGGTAGTATAAGGAAACGGGCACCCTGGACCAGACCTACCATCAGCAAGGCAACTCCAATGAACAGATGTTTTTTTGAGGAACGATTCCTATCATGCTGTTCCATTTGTTTTCCCCATTTACCATATACATAAAGGGTGGCCACCTTGCCGGCATATACCCCCAGGAAAAACAGAGACAGGGTGAGCAGCGGACTCATATCTGTAACCTCCAGGGCAAATTCATTGGCCAGGGAAAAGGCCAGGACCCAAAAAATAAGGACGGGAGGATTCAAGAAGGCGAGTAGAAATCCGGTCACAAATTTGGGGAACACTTTGGATCTTATAGCAGGTTTTGGGGTCGACAAGCGCACTCGATTCCGAAGTAAAAAGAAAACACCAGCCAGGATGAAAAGCACGAATACCGAGATCTGGATCCACGAATTTTGCTTGAAATAGGTAGAGAAATTCATGGTGCAATGCAGGGCGATCATGGATAGTACCACCTCACCAAGTCCGGCACCCACCACGATTCGCATGGCCTGCTGCAACGACCTTTTGGAGACGGTGTTCATTACCACAATATTCGCTGCTCCCGGAGGTGCCGCTGCTACGATGGTGATTGTAAAACCCAGAAGGAGGTACAGGATTTCCATGACCAATTAGTACGTGGTCGGGAGCGATACTTACATTGCCGGGCAGCGAAAAGTTTGTTAATTCCCGATGGAGTCCTTTTTCTTTTTCTTCTTGCCAAAGATCCCGCCTAGAATATCTCTCACCACTTTGGTTGTTTCTTCCTGAGCACCGCTTTGATTTTGCTGAGTGTTGCCAGTATTGGGGTCGTTGGTTTTTTCTTCGGAATTATTCTTGCCTCCAATGATGCCTTCGAGGATATCCAAACCTTTGTTCTCGAGCTCTTGTTTTTGTTTCTCGATGAGTCGCTGAGTGAGGGTGTTGACGGCCGCCTGAGTATTGATATTCACCGAAGGTTGGGTGAGGGTGCCATTTAATCCCATCGGGATAGAAACGCGCGTAGTTTGCGCATCCTGGGGGTCCAGTTTGGAGAGTAATTTGTTTACTTCGCCACCCAACAATCGGGCTGGCATGTCCATCGTTACGTCATAGTCAATACTTTTATCCAGTCCGTGGCTTCCTCCAGCCGTGAATTTTACATCGTCAATTTCAAAGTCGAAGGGGTGTACAACGATATTGCCATTGTCAAAATCCAAGGCGGTACTTATGTTTCTCAAACTTAGCTCTTCCAAATTCAGAAAACGTAACTGTTCTCCCAATTTTGATAACAAAGGAGTGCGTTCCTTGCTCACTTCTGCTGTGAGCACCTGTGCAATGGCATTTCCGGCCAACGTCTTTAAATTGGGTGTAAGGTCGTTGTTGAGTTCGCCCTGTAATCGCAAGGTGGTATTGAGGTCCCCGTCAAGCGCCTGGGCCACCGGTGCGATGTATTTTAGTAGTGCTAGTTGGCCAAACGACTCTTCGATATCAATCTTTTGCAGGTCGAGGTCCATCGAAAAAGTTGGGGTTGCGTCCTTGGTGTTCACATCACCGGAAAAAGCCACATCGCCGCCCAACGCCTTCGATCGTACGTTGCTCAATACGGCTGCTTCGTCCTGGACCTTGATGGTCCCCGAGGTTTGCTCCAGGGTGACATTGTCGTAGATCACTTTCTGGGCGCTGAAATCCAGTGTAGCATCCAGGAAATCGGGTATCTTCACCGTTTGGGCTCCTCCCTTGGCGGCATTGATCTTGCGCTTACCTGCGGCGGTAGCCTGTGTGTCGGCGGTCATAAAATCGTTCACATCAAATTGCTTGGATCGCACGTTGAAACGACCCTTCAAATCCTGTTTTACCATGATCCATGGGATCAGGTTTTGTATGGTCCCGGTAGCCGCAATATCGGTCTGCCCAGTGGTTGCTTCCATCTTTTTCAAAGTGATGGTACCCGGGGACATTTTTACTTCAGCTTCTTGTATCCTTATCTCGTCCTTAAATGCCGGATCCCGGTAGTTGAAGTCGCTCAGACTCGCAGTCCCATTGGTTCGAATGTTTTGGTATTGCTCCGTTTCCAGAGACTGCATGTCGAATTGTGTAGTCACATTGGCCGTAAAAACACCACTGAGCCCCTGTTGGGTGTCCATCGGGAACACCTGGTCGATCTTTGCAAGGTCCAGCGTCCCGTTGATCGACATATTGATCAATGCATTCTGGGTGAGATTTCTAATGCTGCCGCTGGCCCTGAACAGTTCGTCATCGATCTTGAAGGTGAGTCCGCCAATGGTGAGAAAGGTATCTTTGGCCAAGCCGGTTTCGTTTTTCAATTGCGCATCGATCGAGATGTTTTGGACCGTTTTTGGGAGGTCCGGGTATTTAAAAG
>JBCCHR010000369.1:0-3311 GCA_039028655.1 Bacteroidota bacterium | reverse complement strand
TTCGCTTCTTCGTGGACACTTACATCAAGCTTTGTATCTCTTTTGACTTGTGTCTCAGTGTATGGAGCCAGAACCATCCAGGAAGAGGCAGTGCCCTTGCCTGATGATTCACCGGGATGGTTTGATACTGCTGTGCCATGTCGCCTGCCAGGTTGCTCAGGTCCTTGATCACCTCGCGCATGGAGATGAGCAGGAATAAAAAAGTGGCGTGTACGAAGATAACGGTATCGAAGTTCTTGTAGTAGATAAACACGGCAAAGAACGGCGTTACAGCCAACACGGCGGCGGTAATATTGCCAATGAAGAGATATTTTTTGAGCTTGTGCGAATAGAACCAGATCGCGAAAATGTAGAGCGAAAAGAACAGCACCGCCCGAAACGACACGTAACTGGCGAAGATGACCGAGAAGAAATTGAGCACAAAATAGCCGGATAATTTCACGTTCTGGCTCACCAGTCGATCCAACATGGTTTTGTGCGGCCGGTTGATAAGATCTTTCTCGCTGTCGTAAAAACTATTGATGATATAACCCCCGGCAATCGCAGAAGCCGACGCCAGGACCAGCATGAGCAAATTGAGGTCGAACAGCACCCGCCGGAGCGGCAGGTAAGGTGCAAGGATGTACACGGCCGTGAGGTATTGTGCGATGATGATGACCAGGATGTTGTAGCCTCGCACTACCGAAAAAAGGCTAAAGAACTTGAGTAGGAAGAATTTTTGTCTTCTGTTGAGCATAGTTTTCGCGTTTTATTCGGACAGCATATGCTAAGGTAATGGAATTATCGGGGTATTCGTTCACCGCAACGTTTCCATTTTGTTTTGAAGAAGTAACCCGGGGTTGTCGGAGGCCAGCGCACCAGTGGAGAACCAATCGTTCACAAAGTGGGAAAACTGCTTCTGTCCTCTTCGATTGAGGTGCTGTTTATCGGCAAACCGGTCATTGGGTAGCGGGTAGTTCTTGAAATCCAAAAAGGGAACATGCGCAAAGCGCTTCGACGCCAGCTGCTCTTGGAATTGGGGTTCGTTAGGCAATTGCGTTTTGGCGGGCATGGGACTGCGCACAAAAAAAAGTTGCACGCCCCGGTTTTCGCACAGCGCAACAATCCGTGCCAGGTAATCGAGATTGGTAGCCGGAAGGGTGTTTTGCGCGGGTGGTGACGAGCCCGGAGTTGTCCTCAATGCATCCCCGGGATCGAAGGTACGATCCGGGGTTTCATGATCCCTCCATTGGGCAGTGACATAGTCTTGTTCGGGTTGGGTGAGGAATTCGGCATTCGACCGACTCCCTTTCACGATCGCCTTTGCAATGGTGATGGGGTTTTTATTCTGAATAAATTGGGCCGACACAAAAGAGGGGGCCATCACTGGAAAGCTGCGCGGCATGTTGACGTGCAGGTAGCTTCCGGAAACTCGGTTTTTGGCGAAGGGGGTGATCTGGTTATTAGTGAATTCAACAAAGACCCTGGAGATCTGTTCGTTATGTTCCAGTAATTTTTTCAACTTGAAATAGGTATACGGATAACCTTCGGTGTTTTGCGAGATATTGTAGGCTCCTTCAATGATGTTGTCCTCGTAGGCACAGGCTGAATGGGAATGACCCATGAACAGCATAGTGACCTCCTTGGGGACGTTGAAGTAATCTCCGCTGGCAATATAGGCACTGGACGCATAAAGAAAGACCACGAACAGTGTGATGACCCCGAATAGAAAGAGGATGCTATGTTTGAGAAATCGTCTCATCTCAATCGTGGTTGGGGTTGGTTTTGATCCATAGCCCGATCCTTCGACTCACCGCTTCCGCCGACTCCCGGGTGAGGTGCACTCCGTCGGTGTACTGGTAGCGACCATTTTCCGGATACAGATCCAGGTAGGGCGTTTGTGTTTGATGAGACACCATGTTCACGATGCCCTCGAAATGCGGGATCACCGAGGTATCTACCTCGGCCAATTCTGGGTGGACGGGCATGCGTACCAGGTACACCGAGCCTCGCTGTTGCAAGAGCTCAATGGTGTGATACAGATAGTCGAGTCGGGTTTCGGATAATTGATTGATCTCGGTCTTTTTCTCCAAGGAGGACATCTTGTTCTTTATCCGCGTTTGGACCACTTCCTCACCCATCCGGGTATTGATCTCCAGCCAGCCGTCGTCGTGAAGGAAGGCCACCGTATCCCGATCGAAGATCTTGGCGTAATAATTCTGGTAGTAGCGCAGTAAATAGGGAATATTGGGGTGGGCATCTACTGTTTTGAGGTTGTTGAGAAAACTATAGTTCTCGTCAAATTGTTCGGGATCGTTAGGATCTTCGTTGCCGTCGGCGATACTCCAGGCATCAACGGTGATAATAAAAACACCGCCATTGGCTTCTTCCGCCACCTTGCGTTGAATCCCATTGAGGTAGGACGGGCCGAAGGGACTATGAGCCACGGTGAAGGCGAAATTGAATACTTGGTGATCGGGAAGTACCTCCTCCAAAATCGAAGGCCGGATTCCCTGGGCA
Organism: Bacteroidota bacterium; assembly: GCA_039028655.1. Classification (GTDB taxonomy): domain Bacteria; phylum Bacteroidota; class Bacteroidia; order Flavobacteriales; family Flavobacteriaceae; genus Aureisphaera. The sequence continues at coordinate 812 of JBCCHR010000369.1, read as the reverse complement.
GCTTTGGAAGTCCCGATAATGAGGGAATGCTGCTTCGGTGTTGTGAAACGCACATAGAATGGATCGGTATATCCATCTGCCTGAAACAGCACAAAGACCATAGAGCCCATGACTAGGCTGAGAAAAATCACAGAATGGATAAGGAAGCGCTTCATGCCTAAAACTGGAAATAAATGAAATCCTGTTGGGATCCGTGAAACAAAAAGATGATCATCGCCAACACGTAATAAAAGACGTATTTAAGCGGTACCGGCCAGGGCCGGGTAGTGATCTCTATGGCATATTCGCGATGGCGCCCTATCCACTCCATCACGATAAATCCGATAAGGAACACGAACAGTAGCTTTAGTTTTGATTGCTGAATAAGTTCGGGAACACTAAAAAGTGAGTTGGAGAACATCCCTTCGAAGTAGACGAACGCTTCCGTCACTGTTTCGGCCCGGAAGAACACCCATGCCAGGGTGGTGACCAGGAAGGTTCCCAAAATGTATAAACCTTCCTTCCAATTGGGGAAAAGCCAACGGGTACGGACGGTGTCCATAAAACGCCGATTCATATTGAGAAACACCAGCGGGACGAACAGCAATGCGTGCGCCGCTCCCCAACACAAAAAGGTCCAGTTGGCACCGTGCCAAAAACCGCTCACCAAAAACACGATAAAGATATTTCGGATCTGCTGCAAACGACTACCGCGACTACCACCTATGGGAATGTACAGATAGTCCCGAAACCAGGTGGACAGGGAAATGTGCCAACGCCTCCAGAACTCTCCGATGTTACGGGAGAAATACGGGAACGAAAAATTCTTCATC
>JBCCHR010000368.1:0-3356 GCA_039028655.1 Bacteroidota bacterium | reverse complement strand
TCGGAGCCTTGGGAATTGTTGCCCTCGCTGTATTCCTCCTGGCGGCAGACCACATTGATTCGCCTTCTGTGGCGGGCACTTCGGTAGACATTGCCGATCTATACGCCTTTGAAGGAGATGACCCCAATAACACTGTTTTTGTCGCAACACTTCAAGGCCCCTTGCAACCCGGGCAAGTCACCGAAAACGCGGTTTTCGATGAAGATGTCCTGATCGAATTCAACATCGACAACACGGGCGATTTTAAAGAAGACCTTGTAATCCAGGCGATCCGAAGAGACAGTATCATGTATTTCTTTGGACCTTCGGAAGTGGAAGAATCAGACACCGGCCTTTCCAGCGAGATCTATGTGAATGACGGTGCCGGACAGGTGGAAATCTCTTCGGTAGGTGAGACGATCACAGCTACCAATAATGGCATGACCTTCTTTGCCGGGCCGAGACGAGATTATTTTTATTTCGATTTCAATCGATTCAACGAAGTAGTGAGCGGCAGTGCTGCGCCGGAAGGATTCTTGCCACCGGGGACAGCTTCCGATTTCTTCGAGAACTTAAATGTGCTGGCCATTGTAGTGGAGGTACCTAATTCGATGTTGGGAAATGCACCTGCACACGTAGGAGGAGCCGTTGGGATCAACGGATTGCCCAATGCTTATAATGTATGGGTTTCAGCAAAAAGAAAACAATAATTCAAAAGAAGTAGAAAATGAAAAATTATAATATCAAATTTATAGTAATGGCCATTTGCACTTCTTTATTGTTTGTGCAATGTGTGGACGACGACGACAACGGAAATGTGATCGCCCAGGACCTTTGTAGCGATGGAATTCAAAACGGAGACGAGGAAGGTGTAGACTGCGGTGGATCCGATTGTGAACCTTGTATCGCCGGAGTGGTCGATTTTACAGGAACCTTTATTCAGGAAGATATCATGGGACGTCCTGGCGTGAATACGGTCTTCAGCGGAACTTCGGAAGTGAAGAACGCTTTCAATATTTCCCTGGTGAACAGAAGAAACGACACCATCTTATATCCAAGTAAGTTCCAACTAACTTTTGAGGAAACCCTCGAGTTGTACCACGATGTATACGGCGACGCCTTGGGTGTGGACTTGGATTACGAAACCAATATACTGGGACTGGATGCGATGATCTTTACTTCGGTTCTGGCGCATTTCGACGCCTTACAGGTAGCTCCTAATGCCCCTACGACCTATTTTGACGGAACCAACGTTCTCACGGGTCGCAATCTGGGAGACGATGTGATCGACGTATCGTTAACGCTCATGTTCGGCGGGACGTCGGGTACACGATTTGACGGAAACAACGGGACTCCACAACTCACCAGTGATGGTGTGGGAGTAGGCGATAGGGACCTTACCCTGCCCTTCCCTTACATGGAAGATGCGATCGCGCAATAATCGTTCAACAACATACGGAAAAGAGCAACGCAAGTTTGCTCTTTTCTTTTCTTCTGAAATGAAAAAGCATATCATCTTATTAGGGATGGTGTGGCTCGCAATCGCGTGCAATACCAAACCAGAAAGCGAAGAGATTACGCGGGTAGCCGATTACAATGGCTACCTGGACACGCAGAACACGGCTACGTGGGATCAGGCCTTGGATTCAAAAGAGTTCTGGTCGAAACGATTGAGGCCCGATTCGTCGGGTGTAGGCGATCTCGCTCCACTGGCAGGGGCCTACGAGCAATTGTTTAACCAGAGTGGGAATTCGCAATTCCTGTGCGATGCCGAAAGCCTCTACGAGAAAGGCATGGCGATATCTGCCCAGGGAAAGGACGGCTTTGCCCGTGGATTGGCGCGTAATTATATCTCCCAACATCGTTTTGAGGAGGCATACAAGCTGCTCCAGGAAACTTTTGCGGGTCCTTCCAATAAACGGGAGACCCAGCTTCAGTTGTTTGATGCTGCGATGGAAGTAGGCGATTACGAAGCAGCCTACACACATCTGGAGGCGGTCAAGGATTTTAGCGACTATCACTATCTGATCCGGCTGTCCAAATGGAGCGATTATCGTGGCGACTTGGACAATGCCATCAAATATATCGAACAGGCCATGGCCATTGCCGAATCCCGAGACAATCGCGCCTTGCGCATTTGGACCTACAGCAATTTGGCCGACTATTACGGGCATGCCGGTCGAATTTCGGATTCCTACCAACATTACCTTAAAACCCTGGCCTTGCAACCCGATAATGCCTATGCAAAAAAAGGTATCGCCTGGATACTTTATTCCGAAGAAAAGAATACCAGCGAAGCGCATCGTGTTCTGGATTCGATCATGAAAACCCACCAGTTGCCCGATTATTTCCTACTAAAGGCAGAGTTGTTCGAATTTGAGAGCAAGCAAGAAGAAGCCACGAATGCCATGCGCCGTTTTTTATCCAGTGTTTCCTCCGGAAACTACGGCGGCATGTACAATACCTATCTCATTGAGTATTATGCTGAAGAAGATCCGGAAAAAGCGAACTGGATCGTTCAAAAGGAATTAAAGAATCGCGCTACCCCCGAGATCTACCATTTGCTGGCCCTCGTTCAACTGAATAAAGGGGAAGCCGAGCAAGCTTTGGAAACGATCACCAACCACGTCGAAGGAAAGACGTACGAACCTATGGCGCTCTATCACAGTGCGTTGGTGTACAAGGCAAACAAGCAGATGGAAAAAGTAACCGAGATCCGGGAGGAGCTGCTGGAAGCTGCCTACGAACTGGGTCCCCTTCTGGCCGGGAAGATCGAAGCACTTACCCCTTAAAACATTATTGAAGATTTATTAGGAAACCCTCGTCAGGGTGCGATGGTCCCAATCGTATAGAGCTGAGATAGGGTAGGGCTCTCGCTTCCTCCTTCCGGTTCCAGGGTTATTCCAAAGGCCTCCGGAGCCGGGATGTTTTCCATCTTGAAGAATTTGTTGGTCGATGATTCGAAGGTATCCAGCACCGCAATACTTCGCGGTGTTAGAGGATCCATGATCAATGACCAAACTTGATATACCTTACCTTTTGGCGGCGTGGGAAGTCCTGAGGCATCCACATAACCGGTATTGGTTTCGGCATTAAAATAGACGGTTGCAAAAGCATCGGGCGCCACTTGGGTATTTCCCGGCAGGGCAACCGGCAGGTAGTCTTTGGAACGCATTACTTCAAGCAAGGTGTTGGCCTCTGCCAGTTCGCTCTCGGCCTGGGAAGATTGCTCTTCCAGGATCACATTCTTAGTTTGCACACTTCGCAGATCACTGCTCAACTCGGCATTTTTCACCATCATATAAGTGAGTCGGTGCCTGGTCCGATTGATTTATTGGCAGTTGGTCCGGATCACTCTACTTCACTTTGCTCTTTTT
>JBCCHR010000367.1:0-3375 GCA_039028655.1 Bacteroidota bacterium | reverse complement strand
TCAGATATCCGGTAAATTCACCCCGCCAGATCCATATCTGGGGTTTTAGCATGACATTGATATTGTTCTGGTGCAAGAGCTCGGTATACTGGCGCGCTCCCTCCCTCGTTTCTCCAAACCACTGGCGTTGGGTGTCGAAAACGATCTCCGGCGTTTCCAGATCTCTAATAAAACCGAAAGGCATCACGGCAGCGTAGTTGGCGTTTAGTTTCACCACGGCATCGACGTGTGTTTGGGTGGCAGGCCGATTAGACGCTACAAAGCTTACGCCGTTCATAGGGCCTTCCGTACTCGAGTTTTGTAATTGAGCGCAACCACTGATCAATGGGAGCACCAATAACAGGAAGACCAAATGAACTTTCATATGAGCAAATTTTAATGCTCAATTTAGCTAATTTTTTAGAGTACGGCTCTTAAACCAATATTAAAAGTTTCTCCCAGACCTGTGTTGTTCCCACGAACAAAATTGGTGTACAGGGCCTCAATATTAAGCTCGTCGGTAAGCTGGTACTTCGCACCACCTCCCAGGGCAGTGAAATCCTGGGCAAAATCGTTACCAAGATCGATGCGCTGCGAATGTTGGGCCAAGACCAATACCGTAAACTTGGACGATGGAAAGTAACTAAAGAACACACCGGGAGTGAGATTCAAGCTGTTGTTGGCAAAACTGTCGGCCTTATCTCCAAAGTTGAGTTCGGCGTTCAATTCAGAAAAGATCTGAAACTCATCACCTGGGAAGGTGTAATCGTAAAAGAATCGATTCTGCCAGATAAATCCGTTTTGATCGAGGAATACCCCGTCTTCCACCTCGTTATCCACCAGGGGAATGAAAAAGGAACTCTGGATAGAGAAATTGTTGACGGTTGCAAATGGCACTACCTTTACCGAAGGCGCAATCGAAGTTAATCCACTACGAGCGGTTCCGGTCTCACCATCGAACTGAAACACGTCCAGGGCGTCTCTTCCACCTACCACGTTACTTCTGAATTCGAAGATCAATCCAACATTCACGCGATTATTGTCGCTCACACCAGTATATCCTTCCAAGGTCGAGGTAAAGAAAGTTTCGCGTGGCTCCGGTCCATCGGTGAAGGTACTTTCGGTTTGGGTGTAAAGGTTGTTGAACCATTTGAGGTCGAACTGCCCTTTCGAGATGAGTTTTGAGGGAGTCAGGGTTTGTATCACCGAACCTGTTTCGGTATCGTCGTCGGTGTCCTGTGCAATAGCCAGCCCGAAGACCAGACATAGCAATCCTGATAGAAAAAGATTTTTTGAAATTTTCATAGCAATTTTTTTGAGTTATTTAGTCGATGAATGTTGCGTCTGTTTTTATAGACTCGTGCTTCCTCGGCTTGCCGAACCTTGGGGAGTGGGTCGACAAGCGGGAAGTCTTTAGTTTTTATTTAGCGTTGAGTCGCCAGTCGTAGGTGTAATACGTTACCTTGGCGTTTTCGGGAACGGGTTGCTTCCGGTATTTATTAAGGAAGTCGATCTCCGATTGTCCTTTCTTCACAAAATCCTCCTTATACCATTTGAAGATCTCGGAAAAGGCTACTTTCTTTCCGGAAACCCTTATAAAAGAACTGTCGTTCAATGCTTTTATTGTTTGCTGTTCCAACAAGTTTTCGAGATTCTCCGGCCGGTAGGCTTTGGCGATGATAGGAGGGCAACCATTGGCGCCACAAACTAGCACAAAATGTACACGAGCATCCCCAAATTTGGCTCTTAGTTTTTTATTCTCAATGTCGTTCAACGTGATGGAAGTACCACCCAGATCGTATTTGATCTTATCGAAGAAGCCCTTCTTGTCCAGAGGGGATTTGATAGGATAGTGATCGATAATACCTTTTATCACAGCCAGGTTGTATGCGTTGATCCAAAAGGCCTGATAGGCTTCCGCGTCGCTCGCGGAGATGGAAATGGTTTTAGCCAATTCTAAAACCGAATTCAAGGCAGAAGGATCGTTTTTCAGCGCCTTGTAATCCACCTTCCCAGCGGTTACATAGGTCCCGAACAAGGCATCGGCCTCATCGAAGAATTGTGATTGTTTTTGCGCGAATGATTCCGAAGAACCAAAAAGTATCAGTGTGATAAATACTAAGAAATGTGTTTTCATTGGATGTATTTTGATGACGGCTAAGTCGGTGCCATCCGAGGACAACTTACACACCCATTTCACAAAATTTTGCAAATCCCAGTGTTTATAGGTGCTGGCGAATCCTAAAAAAATGAAATTACTAGAAAAAAACCACTTCCCTGTAATGTTCGTAACTTTAAGTGCGACACATTTACCCAGTTAGCCAAAACAACTATGGAACACATTGTAATTATTGGGAATGGCATTTCGGGCGTCACTGCAGCCCGACACATCAGGAAGCTTTCCGATAAGAAAATCACCCTAATTTCAGCAGAAACCGATCATTTTTTCTCTCGTACAGCCCTTATGTATATTTATATGGGGCATATGAAATACGAGCATACCAAACCCTACGAGGATTACTTTTGGGAGAAAAACCGCATCGAACTCAAACGAGCCTTTGTACAGCACATTGCGCATTCGCAAAAAACACTTCATTTCGCTTCCGGAGAGACCATGGCCTACGACAAGCTTATCCTTGCCGTAGGATCCAAACCTAACAAGTTTGGCTGGCCCGGACAGGACTTGGACGGCGTGCAGGGACTCTATAGTTTTCAGGATCTTGAAAACCTCGAAAAGAATGCACCCAACAAAAAGGTGTGTAAGCGTGCTGTGATCGTTGGTGGAGGACTCATTGGGATCGAACTGGCCGAGATGCTACACACCCGTGGCATACCTGTTACCTTCCTGGTGCGGGAAAAAAGTTTCTGGAATGGGGTCCTACCCGATGGAGAAAGTGGTATGATCAATCGCCATATCAAAAACCACCACATCGACCTCCGATTGGCTACTAATCTAAAAGAGATCATTCCCGATGAGAACGGTCGGGCCCGGGCCATTGTGATCGCCGAAACCGACGAAGAGATCGCTTGTGACCTGGTGGGTCTCACAGCCGGAGTATCTCCCAATATCGATTTCCTAAGGGAAACCGGTATCGAACTGGGGCGAGGCATCAAGGTAAACCGCCTATTGGAAACCAATATCGAAGACATATATGCCATTGGCGATTGCGCCGAGCAGCACGAACCCATTGGGAAAAGGAAGTCAGAAACCAAATGGAGGCAAGATTACAAGTACTTGGAAGTATACCTAAACCTCTTATTAAAAAAGCGAGTCAACCAACGCAAGTAACTGACGAAGACATCGCCAGTGTTGTTGCTGCATGGACGGGTATTCCAGTCAGTAAAATCTCAAGATCAGAATCTGAAAAATTACTTCAAATGGAATACATCTTACAT
>JBCCHR010000366.1:0-3380 GCA_039028655.1 Bacteroidota bacterium | reverse complement strand
CGTGAATATGAGTGCCGGAAAAAGCCTGCGCAAACGTTTGGTGTAAAACCCTTTGAAAGTGAAGGTGCCTTTCTGAAGACCGAATAGGATATTTTTACTGATGAAATAACCGGAGATCACCAAAAAAACGTCCACGCCCAAAAAACCGCCTTTCATCCAGGGGAAATCCAGATGATAGAACAATACCAACAATACGGCAATGGCTCGAAGTCCGTTGAGTTCGGGACGATATTCTCTGGATAGTTCGGGAAGCGTACGAATAAAGCTCATAATGTTTTGCGATGCGAATATAAATTATTTTCAAATGGCTCGGCGCAATTTTCATCAAAGTTATTCGACTGTAAGTCTGGTGAGTTTCGTAAATTTGCTCCGCAAAAATCACCCATGGAATACGCAGAAAATATTTTAGGAACGATCGGGAATACACCGCTGGTAAAAATGAATAAACTGGTGGAAGACCTGCCCTGTTTGGTATTGGCCAAATACGAAACATTCAACCCGGGAAATTCGGTCAAGGATCGAATGGCATTAAAGATGATCGAAGACGCTGAGGCCGATGGTCGTCTCAAACCCGGAGGGACCATCATTGAAGGTACTTCCGGAAATACCGGTATGGGATTGGCCCTGGCAGCCATTGTAAAGGGGTATAAGATGGTATGTGTGATAAGCGACAAGCAGAGCAAGGAGAAAATGGACATCCTGAAGGCTGTAGGCTCCAAGGTGGTGGTTTGTCCTACCAACGTGGAACCCGATGATCCGCGATCGTATTACTCTACCTCCAAAAGATTGGCAGAAGAAACGCCGAACAGCTGGTACGTGAATCAATACGACAATCCAAGTAACGCATTGGCACATTACGAAAGCACAGGACCGGAGATCTGGCAGCAGACCGATGGCAGGGTGACTCATTTTGTTGTAGGTGTTGGAACAGGTGGCACCGTGAGTGGTGTGGGGAAATACCTCAAAGAACAGAACCCAAATGTGAAAGTATGGGGTGTAGATACCTACGGAAGTGTCTTTAAAAAATACCACGAGACCGGAATTTTTGACGAGAACGAGATCTATCCCTACATCACAGAAGGAATTGGTGAGGATATTTTACCAAAGAACGTAGATTTTGACGTGATCGATGGGTTTACTAAGGTGACCGACAAGGATGCGGCCATTTTTACGCAGCGTCTGTCTAAGGAGGAAGGTATGTTCCTGGGTAATTCGGCTGGTGCCGCGATCAAAGGAGTGCTTCAGTTGGCAGACAAGTTTGATAAGGACGACGTGGTTGTGGTGTTGTTCCATGACCATGGCAGCCGCTATGTTGGAAAGATGTTCAATGATGAGTGGATGCGCGAACGTGGTTTTATTGAAGAGGAAGTGACTTCAGCAATCGACCTCATCAAAGACCATGAGGACAAGCCTCTTGTAACGGTAAAAACAGAGGAATTGGTATCGCATGCCATCGAGCGTATGAAGACCTTTAAGATCTCTCAAATTCCCGTGGAAGACTCGACCGGTTTCGTAGGTGCCCTTGATGAAACCGACTTGCTAAGAAAGTATATCGAGAATAAAGATGTGGTGAATCTGCCTATCAAAGAAGTAATGCATGAGGCATTCCCGGTGGTGAAGCGGAACACACCTATCGATGAAGTTTCTCGTTTGATCGACAAGGAGAACAATGCCGTGTTGGTGGATTTGGGCGAAGGAAAGTACCACATCATTACCAAACACGATATCATAGGCTCGCTCTAGGTAACTCATTTAGCGTTACACCTTTTGACCCCTTACTTCTGACTTCCGACTTCCGTCTTCGGACTTCCGACTTCCGACTTGAGACTTCGGTGTTCCCACCTATTTTCGTACCTTCACCACTCCTGGTACTTTCTCCCGCATTTTATGAACTATGAATGAAGACTTTCTTCATTACGTATGGCAATTTCAAAAATTCCATACGGAGGGATTGGTCACCACCTCTGGAGATCCGTTGCAAATTTTAAAGACCGGACAACACAACCACAATGCAGGGCCTGATTTTCTTTTTGCTGAAGTGATCATTGGTCCACATCGATGGGCAGGCATGGTAGAGATCCATCTTAACTCATCCTACTGGTATGGTCACGGGCATGAAACCGATGCAAACTACGATTCGGTGATCTTACACGTAGTTTGGGAACATGATGTGGAAATCTACCGCAGTGACGGCTCCAGTATTCCTACCTTGGAGCTTAAGGGCAGGGTACAACTCAATGTACTGGCCAACTACTTCGGACTCATACACAGCAAGCACCAATGGGTACCGTGTGAAGGACAACTCGCATCCATTCCGTCACTTACCATGAGGAGCTGGTTGGATCGGCTATACCTGGAACGACTGGACCAAAAGCTCCGACCTATCCAAAAATGGCTACACCAAACACGAAACGATTGGGATGCGGTGTTGTTTTTGCTGCTTTGTCGCAATTTCGGACTTAAAGTAAATAATACCGCCTTCGAAAGCATTGCGAGTTCGATTCCGGTAACCGTCCTAAAAAAATGTAGAAAGCGTCAGCAAGACCTCGAGGCTTTGCTAATGGGGCAGGCGGGATTTTTGAACAGCACTTCCCAGGATCGGTATCATCAAGAGCTCCAGGTTCGGTATCGGCAGTTGTTGGCCAAATTCAGAATTACAAATGACAGCATAACACCGCCAGTGTTCTTTCGGCTTCGACCCTCCAACTTTCCCACCATTCGCTTGGCGCAGTTGGCGAGTTTATGGCATGGCGATCCGCATTTATTTTCCGGTTTGATGTCAGCCGGTTCCGTAGAAAAACTCTATTCCTTATTGCAGGCATCGGCAAGTGAATATTGGACAGATCATTATAATTTTGGTGTTGTATCAGCGGCAAGGGTGAAGCGCCTTAGCAGGTCGTTCATGGATTTGCTGATCATCAATACCGTCCTTCCGCTGAAACACGTTTATGCCATTGAGCGAGCCAGAGAGCATTCCCAGGAGATCCTCACGATGGCCGCAGGTATCAAGGGGGAGCAGAATTCCATCGTCAAAAAGTTCAAAAGTCTTTACCAATTTGACAACAACGCCCTCGACAGCCAGGCACTTCTTCAACTTAAGAACAACTATTGTGACCGCAGGCGCTGTATGCATTGTGCCATTGGAAACAGACTGCTCAAAAGCTAGCTTGGTAAACGACTGTGTAAGCTGCCGTTTTTTTCCCAAAAAATAGTATTTTGCATCATGCTTCAATTGGTATATCGAATACGGCATTTTTTCGAGAAACACGGGTACTATGTGTGCGCTCGATTGGCAGATCGGCTGGGAATGCGTGCGAAATCGGTTCGACTTTTCTTCATCTACGTGTCTTTTGCCACGGCAGGAGTAGGTTTTGCGATCT
>JBCCHR010000365.1:0-3394 GCA_039028655.1 Bacteroidota bacterium | reverse complement strand
GTTCCACAAGGAGGCCGAGAAACAGGAGATGCTCGAAGAAACCTATAATTCGCTGCGTTCTTTCTTTGCTGAAGACATTCGGCAAACTGAACAATTGATAGGTCAGCATCTAAATACCTTTTGGAATATTTACTAGTGAAATGATCAGTCATCATCACCATACGATCTTCGTACATGTCCCCAAAGTGGCCGGACAAAGCATTGAGACGGTCTTTTTACAAGATCTGGGACTCGATTGGGACAGTCGTGGTGAATTACTGCTAAGAAAAAAGAAGTCGGGCGAGAAAGGCCCTCATCGTTTGGCACACCTCACAGCCGAAGAATACACGCAATTGGGGTACACAGATGCGGATACCTTTCGTTCGTATTTTACGTTCACCTTTGTGAGACATCCTTATGCTCGGGTGTTGTCGTTGTATCATTATTTGGGGTATTCGAGGATCATCTCGGTGGAAGCGTTTATCGACAAAGTACTCACCGGGCGCATACGGGAACACCATTTTTTCTTTCGGCCGCAGTACGAGTACGCTTATGACGCTGAAGGCCGATTGCTGGTTGAGTTTGTTGGAAAACTGGAACGAATAGCCGAGGATATCAAGATCGTCTTCAAGCGGAGTGGTTTGGATGATGCTGCACTTCCGCATGTGAACAAATCGGAGAAAGGTCTAAAGAGAGGGTTGACGGCCCTGTTGAAACAACCCTCGCTGTTGGGTCATTTTCAACCGCGGAGGCTCTTCAGCAATAAAAAAACAAAGAATCTGTCAACCAGCGAGAAAGACAAGGTGTACGCGCTTTACGCAAAGGATTTTACAGGATTTGACTATGAGCGATAAAAAGAACATACTTTTTGTGAGTATCTCCAGCGATATGTACGGTTCCTCCAAGGTGCTGTTGTCGTTGGTGCGCCAGATGCAGCGATCGCCGGAAGTCTACCACCCCATTGTTTGTATGCCTTATGAGGCGGGGCCGTTAAAGGAGATTCTCAGGGCAGAGGGCGTTGAGATGATCGAAATGCCGGTGGTGAAGCTTACACGCTCCTTGCTCAAATCGTTCAAGTTCCTTCGTTTGGCAAAGGAGTATTTCAAGGCAAAGAAGATCGTGAAGCGAGCAACCAAAGACCGAAAGATCGACATCGTACAATCGAACACCCTGGCGACCCTTTTTGGCGCTTTTTATTGCATGTTCCGCAGTCCCAAGCACGTCATGCATGTACACGAGATCATGGATCGTCCAAGGATCGCGACGGTATTTTTTAAGAATGTACTGCGTTTTGGTTGTTCCAAGGTGGTCTACAATTCGGAAGCGACGCGGGACTTTTACAACGGTCTTGCCGGTTCTCTTCGGAAGAAATCGGTGACCATCGTCAACGGCGTTGAAGGGTATGAAACGCCCATTTCAGAAACTGAAAGAAGGGCTGTACGGGAACGGTTGTTCCAGGCAGAACCCTCGGATTATCTTATTGGGTTGGTAGGAAGGATTAACCGTTTAAAGGGCCATAGTTTGATGTTGAAGGCTTTTGAGAAGGTGGCTACCCGGTATCCTGAAGCCCGCTTATGCCTGGTTGGGTCTCCGCCACCCGGACAAGAAGAATTTTTGACGAACCTTGAAAAGGAAATTAACGATAACGCTATGGCCGATAAGGTGACAATCGTCGATTTCCAGGATCAGATCTTTCCTGTTTTGGAATCCCTGGACCTGGTAACCGTACCATCCACCGAGCCGGAATCCTTCGGATTGATCGTAGTCGAGGCCATGTTGGCCAGACGTGCGGTTATCGGATCGAATATTGGAGGAATTGGCACGATCATTACGCATCAAGACAACGGCCTGTTGTTTGCTCCGGGGGATGCCGTAGCGTTGGAATCTGGAATTGTACATCTCATGGAACATCCTGAGCAGAAGGAAGCCATGGAAGAACGAGCGTTCCAAAATGCGGTGCAACAGTACTCAACTGGGGCCATGTATGAGAAGTTTCATCAACTATACAAAGAGATCGCTTATGGGACAATGGATCTATAAATTATGCCTGATTATCTTGATTTGGTCCTTACAAAAGGCCAATGTCGAGCTGTCCTTCGTGGTTTCGGTCCTTATTACGGCGGTTACGTTCCGCAAACGCTTATCGAGCCTTGCGGCCTTGTTTATTGTATTTTTGTTGAGCATGGTGCTCGTAGGTAGTGTAACGGTCTTCAATCCGGAGAACGACTATTATTTCTTTACCAAGGACCTGATCTATTTCCTGAGGCCGGTCTTTCTGGTCTTGGCCGGTTATTTTATTACCATGCGACTCGACAACAAACGGGAGTTTTTGAACATTCTCGTTTTGATGGGCTTTTATTTTGCGCTCATGCACCTGTTCAAGATAGTGGTTAATTACAGTATTATTCCACTGGACACGAACAGGATGCGCACCTTTTTTGGTCGGTATAACCACGTGGAGACCATTGCTTTGGTGCTTATTATTTGTGTAAAAGAGTTGCCCATGAAGCGCAGTAGATTCAAGTTCTTCTATCAAATCATGGTGGCCTGTTTGGTGCTCTCATTCATTCTCTACTTCTCCAGAACCATGATCATGGTTGTATTTGCCATGTCGTTGGCATACTACGGCTATTTTAGACTGAATCAACGGGGAGCGGTTGCGCTCTCGATCCTGTTGGTATTGGGATCGGCCTTCGCGCTGTTTCTGAGCACCTATCAGCCGGAGTCGGAAGCAGGACAGGGAATGGATTTCCTGGGCAAGATCAAGAACTCATTCTCTGAAAGTTTTACCCTGGGCAACGTGGATATTACCAGTAAAGACCGAAGAGAGCTCTGGAAGCACTGGCGGGCTTACGAAGCGAGTGTGGTCTACAAAGAGGTGGCCGATAACGGACAGTATCTTCTGGGAGAAGGTTTTGGCTCGACCATCGATATTGGTTTTGAGGCGAAATTGGATGGGGAGATGACCCAGCACCTGTCGCTTACGCACAACGGATTTGCGTATTTGTATATGAAGAACGGCATCATGGGGCTGTTCATCTACTTTTTGATGACCCTGTACCTGTATTCGTTTGCTTATTCACGGAAAAACAAAGATCCAAAGGTGAATATTGGCAACAACATTCTCGTGGCCTGTACATTTTATATTTTAATCTCTAGCTTTGTCGTGACAGGGATTTTTAAGCCCTACGACATGGCCACGCTGCTCATAGGAGGGGCCTTTGCATTAAAACAAACGAACTATTTTGAAGATAGGAATACTAGGAACGAGGGGGAAAAGGTAAAAACAGGTGCTTTGAAACGCATTTGGAGAAACAAATTTCATTCCCTGGCGAGATGATTTTATTTCAAAATTTTGGCACACATGGGGGAAAATGTGGGACATCCATGTTTGATGAATGTATCTCGAATTGTC
>JBCCHR010000364.1:0-3396 GCA_039028655.1 Bacteroidota bacterium | reverse complement strand
TTACTATTAGTTGTTTTTGCCTTCACGCAAAGCAATGCGCAAATCGAATATCAGAAAAGTGACCAGCCAGCCGGAAAAAAAGTGGCCATTGAAAAGTTGGTCGAGGCTTCCAAAGGTGACATGACAGACTATGTGATCACCGCCCAACACGTGAGTCGGGCCAGTGGAATTCATCATATCTACCTGCGTCAGGCCATTGGCGGTGTTGAGGTGTTTGGAACCGAATCCAGTATCCACCGCGACCCAAATGGGAATACCATCAAGGTGCATAATAATTTTATCGCCGATCTGAGTCAATCGGTTCGCAGCCAAAGTCCGGCCATAACAGGGGCCGGCGCAATCAACCGGGTTGCCCAGCAAATGGGTTACCAAATTTCCGATCTTCAGGAATTGAGCAGAAAAAACAATCCCGGGCGTGAAGCACTTTACAATAAAGCAGGAATTTCCGGATCGGATATCCCGGTAAAACTCATGTACTACTACCGCGAGGGAATGGAAACCTTGCTGGTTTGGGAACTTTCAGTAGAAGAACTTACCTCATCCGATTGGTGGAACTTCAGAGTAGACGCCAATACCGGTATGATCATCGACAAGGACAACTTTACGGTTTCTTGTTTTACTGAAGCCAACCATGACTGTACTACCCATCAGCATTCAGAAGAAAAAACAACATCAGAAAAACTATTTTACACCGTAGCGAACGAGCCCTCAATGGCCGTGGGAAGCTACAATGTGATCGCGATGCCAACGGAATCCCCGGGACATGGAGGACGTACGGTAGTGGTTGATCCAGACAACGCCACTGCATCGCCCTATGGATGGCATGACACCGACGGAAGCCCGGGTGCAGAATCCGAGTACACCATCGGTAATAACGTGGATGCCTACGACGACCGCACCAGTACGATAACCGGTACGGGGTCGGGTAACAATTCGGAACGAGCTTTTGGAGGACCGACGCTCACATTCAACGATCCATTCGATCCAAACATTAACAACGGAGTCGATCAAAGTATAAAGGCTGCGGTGACCAACATTTTTTACTGGAGCAATGTGATCCATGATGTATTGTACCTCTACGGATTTGATGAAGCATCCGGTAACTTTCAGGTAAACAACTATGGAAATGGTGGTGTTGCCGGCGATTCGGTTCGTGGCGAGGCTCAGGACGGATCCGGAACCTGTAATGCGAATTTTGCGACACCAACCGACGGTGGGCGAGGAAGAATGCAAATGTACGTGTGCGGTACCCGAGATGGTGACTTCGACAACGGGGTAGTGGTACACGAGTATGGCCATGGTATCTCAACACGTCTTACCGGGGGTGCCGGTACCTCATCATGTCTCAACAACCAGGAGCAAATGGGAGAGGGATGGAGCGACTATTATGGTTTGGTAATGACGATCGAACCTGGTGACCAGGGTACCGACAAGCGCGGTATGGGAACCTGGTTGGTGGGTCAGGGAACCAATGGAAATGGTATTCGTACCCAGCCATATGACACCGACGATAATACGTATACCTACGATTCGATCAAAAGTGAGGTCGCGCCACACGGTGTGGGATCGGTTTGGTCCATGATGCTTTGGGAAATGACCTGGAGACTGATCGACGAGCACGGTTTTGATACGGACATTTACAATTTTAATGGCAACGCCTACGATCTTGGAAATGTGAGAGCCATTGCCTTGGTGACGGAAGGATTGAAACTCCAGCCTTGTAGCCCCGGTTTTGTGGACGGACGAGATGCGATTCTCGCCGCCGACCAGGCGATTTATGGTGGTGCCAATACCTGCATTATCTGGGAGGCTTTTGCGGCCAGAGGTCTTGGATTCAGTGCCAGCCAGGGATCTACCGGTAGTAAGAATGATGGAACCGAAGCGTTCGATCTACCACCGGGTGTGGGAAGTCCAACGCTAGAAACCATCAATTCCGTTTGTATCACCAGCGGTACGCAAACCAACCTGGGTGGCGGATTGCCAACTGGAGGTGAGTATAGCGGTATTGGTGTGACCGACAACGGTGATGGACTTACATACGACTTTGATCCTACGGTAAATGGTGTGGGTAATGTGGTAGTGTCTTATACGCTTACCAATGCTTGTACAGGTTCAACAGAGGTGGATACTGATACTATCACTGTGGGTAACAACACGCTTGATCTCATTTGCCCTGCCGATATTGATACCTGCTATCCGGATATCGCCTTTGAGTTCCCGAGACCCAGCGATGGTTGTTTTGCGAGAACTACCAACCGAATTTCACAAAATAACAACGAAGCCATTTCGGCTGCGATCGATTGTTCCGGAGATACTTCCGGGCACTTGAGACGTTTCAACCTCACTACCGAGGGCGTTGTAAGAGACTATTTGATCACTGGGATCGACGTGGGAATTAACACCACAACGGGTGCCAACATCACAGTTAATATCTATACGGATAACACCATAGACAATGCCATTACCACCTATACGGTTCCAATTTCGAGTACCGTGGCGCCATATGCCACCGCTACGGATGCGGTACCGGCGGGTAGCAGCTTTGTGCACACAGTTCCTTTCGATGTATTCTTACCCGCAGGAACGGCTTTCACCGTCGAGGTGATCTCGCCGTCGAGTCAGGATTTCATGATCGGATATAACGATTCCGGGGTGTTCAACAACCCCGACGATACTGCTCTGGGCTATACCAGTTGTAGTGGAGGAACGCCTTATTCTGATCTGGCCGATTTTAACTTGGGTGCCAATTCAGTATTGATCCAGGTACAGGGAACGGAGAGCACGTCGCTCACCACCACCCAAACTGCCGGGATCACCACTGGAGAAACCTATCCGCTAGGGATCACTACCAACACCTTCGAAACTACCGATGGTGTAACTACGGTGAGTTGTTCGTTTGATGTGAACGTACTTGGGGATACCGTGGCCACGTATTCGGCTGGTAGCTGGAGTCCTGCACCGCCAACTTCTACTGCAGTTGCTGTATTCAATGATAGTTACGACACCTCGGCGGGAGGGAATTCGAGTATCGATGCCTGCGACTGTGAAGTAAATTCAGGAACGCTTACCATCGCGGCGGGCGACTATCTGAATGTGAGAAAAGACGTAAACGTGAACGCCGGAGGTACTTTGGTCGTCGAGCACGAAGGAAGTGTGGTGCAGATCGAGGACAGCGGTGTATCGACCAACAACGGTACGATCAACGTATTGCAGACCACTCCCAATTTGGCATCTCGTGACTTTATGATCCTGGGTAGTCCTATGACGGGTGAGACCCGTGGTAGTGTTTGGAGTACTGCCTTTTTGGTATTGAACCACAACACGGTTGATTTTGTTCCTCACCCCGATGTGGAAGCCCAATTCCCGGGTGCAGAAAACTTTGCCGACGACAACAAC
>JBCCHR010000363.1:0-3404 GCA_039028655.1 Bacteroidota bacterium | reverse complement strand
CATTGGGATACGGACACCTGGAATTGGAATCGGCCCTGCTATTCCGGTTATACAAGCAAAATCGGGCCCGAATCGCGCTTCGTTATGCCAACAGGGATTACAAAGACGGACTGGAGGACGACCTGCGTTATAATTTGTGGGGTGTTGATCTGGTATTCCGAAATGTGTTCAAACGCTTGGCGGGCTATCACAGTTATGGGGTAGAGATCAACTTTAGCAGGCGATTGTATGAGCGGTCGTTCTTCGATGTGGAAGTACCCGATGAGATCAGGGATTGGCGTTATGTCCGGGCCGAAGCTTTTTATCGCTATCCCTTTAGTACACAATGGGAGCTGAGAGCTGGCGTGGCATGGGGGATGAGGAAGGACCAGGACGAAGATCGATTTTCGTATCGGGAAGTTCGTCCGTCGATTCGCCTGGACTACGAGGGACGCCGGTCGTCGTTCCGCTTTACGGCGAGTTATACCTCCCGGGGTTTCGAGAAATTACGAGCCACCGATAGCGACGGGCTGGACCTGGGGTTGTTGCAATTCGACTACCTGCGGTTGCAGCTTCGAGGTGAGCAAAAACTTGCCAAGAACCTGGCACTCACATACAACGGCTATGTAAATAACCGAAATTCCAACCGGACCAATGTGGATAAACTATTTTTCAGAAGTTACGAATATTACTACACCGGCATCGGATTGCAGTTTGAGTTTTAGAGCGCCCCGTTCCTTGCATGCGCTATAGATTAATGGCTATCTTTACATGGAACTTCATGCCATGGACCAACTTCTCACTACTCGCTTGCAACTGGATAAGATATCGATTCAGGATGCTCCGTTTTATTATGAACTGCTCAACAGCGAGGATTGGCTACGCTACATTGGAGATCGCAAGATTAGGACCGTAAGTGATGCAGCGGCGTATATTGAAAAAAACTATTTGCCAAGCTTTGAGACACATGGTTATGGTTCGTTTACGGTTCGATTACGGGAGGATGATACGCCCATTGGTTCCTGTGGATTGTACAAACGGGAACAATTACAGCATCCGGATATAGGTTTTGCGTTCTTGGGTGAGTACACGGGAAAAGGATATGGATACGAATCTGCCAGCGCCGTGATGGAGTATGCAACCACTCGCCTGGGAATAGCGACCTTTCTTGGTGTTACTGTTGAATACAACAAGCCATCCATTGCACTTTTGGAGAAATTGGGTCTGGAACGCGCCGGGACTTTTCGTTTCGAAGAGGACTCCGAGGAGCTACTTTTATTTTCCACTGATGCTTGAAACCTTGAGCTTTTGTACCTTGTTACTCTTAATTAAGCTGAAATGATACTTAGCTCAAACCGTTTAATACTGTCTCCCATGGGGGTTGAGGACTTTGAAGCCATTCATGAGTTGCATTCGCATCCGATGGTGGCTCAATACAATACCCTAGGCATACCGGCCAACTTATCGGTTACCGCCGCTACGATGCAGTTGGTGCTGTCTGATGCCAATGCACTGTTATGGACGATCCGCAAGCGAGAGGACAATGCCTTTATTGGAGAGATCGGTCTTAAGATATCTGCGGAAAAGTATCGGAAAGCGGAATTTCACTACAGTCTTCATCCCGATCATTGGGGCGTTGGTTTTGCTACGGAAGCGGTACAGCTTATCATTAACTACGGCTTTTCCCATCTCAAATTGCACCGCTTGGAAGCGGGAGTTGCGACCGAGAATGTAAAGTCCATCGCGGTCTTGGAGCGAGTAGGCATGCAACGCGAAGGGCTGTGTCGTAAAATACTGCCACTTGCCAGCGGCTGGGCCAACAACTATATGTATGCAATGCTGGAAGAGGATCCGCGCAACTACTAGTGCAGAATACCCCATATAACGTATTTCACAATCGTTCATAAATGTCTATTTTTAAACATGTTATTGAACACAACCAGGTGATGGAAATTCCCATGAGACAGCACGGTTTTTTGTTCTTGTTTTGGCTATTGGTAGTTGGGCCATTGGCGGCCCAGTTCTACGAGACAACCCGCTATGCAGATCACAATGGCCTGCCTTCGCGGATCGTGCGCGACGTGGACCAGGATCCCAATGGGTATCTTTGGGTAGCAGGAAACAACGGCCTTTACAAATTTGACGGACAGCAGTTCCACGCTTATTATTCGGTATTGAACGATACTACCGGGTTGCGCGACAATAAGATCAACACTTTGCTTGCCGCTTCGGATGGGCGGGTGTGGATCGCGACACCCAAGGGCCTTCACGTTACGGAGGGAGAGGACATCCGTTACGTGGAACTCACTCCCAATGCTACCGATGTTCAGAACCACGTGATCGAGATCTTCGAAGACAGCCAACAGCAAATATGGGTAGGTACGTACGCTGGGTTGTTTCTCATTGAAAACGGAAGTGATACCGTCCGTTCCATTTCAGAAAAAAACAAATCGATCCTGATCGACTATGCCATTTGGGGGATCAATGAGGATAGCCAGGGAAGAATATGGGTAAGCCGATCCAAACAACCCCCGTTGCTGGCAGAAAAGGGCAGCCACGTTTTCAGGGAAATCCCCTTTGAAATTTCCCGAGGGCTCATTGAAAAGGACATTCGCCCCTTTAATTATATCGATTACGATGGGAGCTTGTTCGTGGTAAGTTCCGGGTCGGGTGTGCTGCAGGGCAGGCTCACGGAGCGAGGCACTTTCGCCATTGCGCCGTTCCTGGATAGCGAAGGTTCGATTGCCGGCGACCATTTTGTCTATAATACCATATTGGATGCCGACCGGAACATTTGGATTGCTACCTGGCGCAATTATTTCAAGAAATACCGTATTGAAGACGGTACATTGATCGAGCAGGAGGTGATCTGTACGAACGGCCTGGAAGACATGTCCATTTTTGCTCGAAGCATCTTTGCCGATTCCCAGGGAAATATTTGGGTACCCAATTCGAACGGCTTGTACAAATTGAGTGAAACGGAGCATCGGATCACCGTGTTCCCACCGGGACATGTGGAAGCCTGTTCCGAAGACACCTATAGCATCTATGGCATCGTGGAAGATCGCAGTGGCCATATCTGGCTGTCTACTCCCTTCGATCTGTACAGGTTCGATAAACAGGACATCCTCAATAACCAATGCCCTAGCCGTTATTTGCATTTAACCGATTCGAAATTTGAACTGGCGCGTGATCTCTACATCGACAGTGCCGATCGTTTGTGGGTTAGTGGGGAAGGAGGGCTTAGTATTGCCCAATTGGACGCCAACGGCGATCCCGGACCCTTTGCGCATTTTAATGAGGATAATGGGTTGCCACATCGATGGTCCACCGGAATTCTAGAGGAAGACCCCAACACCTTCTGGGTGGGAAACTATCATCTGCTCCTCAAAATTGAATTGCCGGACGGCGATTTTCGCTATCCT
>JBCCHR010000362.1:0-3414 GCA_039028655.1 Bacteroidota bacterium | reverse complement strand
GGAATACTGCCTGGACCGCTTGGAAGCTTCATTGGGAAGGGTGCGTATCACTACTGCCTCCGGCTTCTTGCCGTTGAGTAGATTTTTTACTTCTGAAGCCATAAGGGCCATAGATTTGCCGCTACCCCGAGGGGTAAGAGAGATCACTTCCGCAGAAAAGAAAAAGCGCTTCAGATGACGGTTCACAGAATGAAACTCGCGGGTAATGTGTCCAACACATTCCGTATGGGTACCATGGGCATGCGGGTTGAACCAAATGCTCCTGAAATTCACGGCTGCTCCCTGGGCCACACTACCCGTCCATCCGTCCATTTCAACCGCCTTCATACTGGGTTGTTCCAGGTACCAGGCCTCCGGATTTTTGGCAGTCGCGCGCAACGGAATTGAGATGTCCAAAGGCTTGGACAAATCCACCGAATAGTGCTGTTCGTCGATGTGAAACGTTGTTTTCACGGCAGAAATATACAATTTTCTCGATTCAGCGGGACAAATTCCTACAAATCAGTGTAAAATAGTCCCGCAAAACTTAGCGAAGGCGGAACAGATCACTGGCGATCCCATCGCTCAAAAATTTCCCTTTTGGGGTTACTATCAGGTGGGATTTGGTATGCTCCAAAAGTTCATTGCCTACATGAACATTTGCTTGTTCCAACAGGTAGGAATGATAGTCGGTACCAAACTCCCTTTGTACCTCCTCCAATGAGATACCCCACATGGTGCGCAAGCGGGTCATGACGTATTCGTTATAGCGATCCCGTGTGGACAGTGTTTCTCGCTCCAGGGGCAATTCACCGGCTTCGATGCCTTGTATGTACTTCGCATTGTTGGCCACATTCCAACTTCGGCGTTCCCCATCAAAACTGTGAGCAGAAGGACCTACCCCGAGATAGGATTCACCGTGCCAATAGGCCATATTGTTTTCAGAATAAAAGCCAGGCTTCCCAAAATTGGAAAATTCGTAATTGTCGTAGCCAGCTCGTTCCATCTTTTTTATCAAAAAGCGGTGGTGTTCCTGTGCCAGGGTATCGTCCACCGGTGGCATCACCCCCTTTTCGATGAATCGATGCAGAGCGGTCCTGGGCTCCACAGTAAGTGCATAACATGATAGGTGCGGCACCTGCAACTCCAATACCTGTGCCAGGTTCTTCTCCCATCGTTCGATACTCATCCCCGGAATTCCGTAGATAAGATCCAGGCTCAGGTTCTCAAATCGCTCCTTGGCCCATACTACGGCGTCCATGGCCTCGCGGGCATTGTGTGCCCGGTTCATCCACCGCAGATCTTCCTCAAAAAAAGACTGCACGCCAATACTCAGGCGTGTGATCGATGTATCCGCCAGGGAATCGAGGTAGTCTTTGCTAAGGTCGTCCGGGTTGGCCTCCAGGGTTACCTCAGGGAATTCTGTAACCACAAAGTGCTCCCGGATCACATCGATGAGCGCCTCGATCTCAAAGGCAGTTAGCAGCGAAGGGGTGCCCCCACCAAAATAAATGGTTTGTACTTCTTCTTCGAGTTCAGCCTTGCGCAAGGCCAGTTCCTTAGCAATGGCTGTGAGGAGCGGCTCTTTCTTCTTTAATGAGGTAGCGAAGTGAAAATCGCAATAATGACATGCTTGCTTGCAAAAAGGGATATGTAGATAGATTCCGGACATTCTTATACACCCAATAGAACGATTAATAAAGAAAGACCCATCCCACAAATTATATAGAGGACAAAACCTAGCAGGTAGGTAAATAGTGCCTTAAAGACCACCAGGAGTTTATTCTTTTGAAAAAGGCTCGCCATCGCCCACAGAAAATAGGCCAGCATCAGGACCATGGGGAAGGTTTCAAACTGCTGTGTCACGAAGGTGTACACGTATATCTTCAACGTACTTAACAAGGTGTACACCCCAAGGAGATAGAAGGATACGGCAACGTACTCGGCCAGAGAGTACGTGCGATAGAAGAAGATCTTCATCGACAGTGCCAGGGTGAACACAAAGAAGAACAATATCTTATCGATATGAGCAAACATAAACTGACTGGCCTGGTAAAAAATGGTGGGGTCTATGGTATTGGTGGTGCGGGGGCTGGCCTCGATCAAGGGATTGTAGTCCAACAATGATTTGCTGAGCAAGTAAACAATGGTGGTAAGGATGAAAAATGTAACGGGTTTGTAGTATCGCTTCCGCCTTCCTGCTAAAAATTCCCTCAGTAACTTGCCGGGATTCGTGAACAACCCACCCAGCGTGGTCCAGAGCGGAGCACTGAGTGAAAACATGCTGTCGGCAAGGTCGCCCATGGTCTCCCTGAAGGTAACACGGTCGACACTGGTACGCTGTCCGCAGTAGGAGCAAAAGGCTCCCTGGATTTGGCGCTCACAGTTCTTGCAACGATCAGACTGGTTGTTCAAGGTTTATTTTTTTACGCGGTCCTCATTCTGTTTCACGAAAGCGGCCCAGCCACTGTAGCTCTTGCCAACCTTGGTATTTCCCATGTTGTAGAAATGGCAAACGGCAGCAGCCAATCCGTCGGTGCTGTCCAGGTTCTTGGGTAGTTCCTTGAGCCCAAGGGTATTTTGAAGCATTTTAGCTACCTGCTCTTTACTAGCATTTCCATTTCCGGTGATGGCCATTTTGATCTTCTTCGGAGAGTATTCGGTGATGGGCACCTGCCGCGAGAGTCCGGCAGCCATGGCAACGCCCTGGGCGCGTCCCAACTTGAGCATGGATTGCACATTCTTCCCAAAAAAAGGAGCCTCGATAGCGATCTCATCCGGGTGATAACTTTCTATGAGTTGGATGGTGCGTTCGAAGATATGTTTTAGCCGAACATAATGGTCATCGTATTTGGAAAGTTGAAGCTCATTCAGCTGAAGAAACTGCATTTGTTTCCCAACCACTTTGATGAGGCCAAATCCCATGATGGTTGTTCCGGGATCGATCCCCAATATGATCTTCTCTGTTTGCATCTGCGGTTGTTATCCGGTGCGATCCCCACTCATAAACGCTCTCCTTCGGCGGAATTGCGTACATTAGCCTACCATGATCGCCCTTACCTACAAATCTAAGCAATATGGGTTACTTGCCCTAAAAGTTTTGATACTTACGCTTACCTTCGGCTATATCTATGTTAAGATCACCGGTGAGGGAGGGATTACGCCAGGGCAGTATTTGGAGTCGATCCGGTTTCAGGATTGGCCGTTTTTAGGCATCTTTCTTTCCCTGGCCGCGTTAAATTGGCTGTTGGAGATATGTAAGTGGCGTTCGCTGGCCTCGGTGGTGCAACCGGTTTCATTTAGGGAAGCCGTTCGACAAAGCCTGGCATCGCTCACTGTATCACTCGCTACTCCAGGAAGAATTGGGGAATATGGTGCTAAAGCAGTATTCTTACCAAGTAACCTTCGAAAAAAAGTGTTGTTACTAATCTTATT
>JBCCHR010000361.1:0-3420 GCA_039028655.1 Bacteroidota bacterium | reverse complement strand
TCGAACGTGACTCTGAAGGGTCGGCGGCAACGACCATCAATGTAAATCCGTTATTTACCTTTTTCCTTACGCCCAAGTTCGATACGTAGGGCTTCCTGGCTTTTCTTGTTCACAGACTTCACAGGCACCAGACCGCTGTGCTCCAAAACAATACCGGACATATTATAATGAAATGGTCTCTTGTAGTGGTTGTTCTTTTTCAAGGTGAGTTTTTTAGACCCGTAATCCATCGTAACCGTAAATCGCCGAAGGATATCGCTGCCCAGCGTACCATGCCGACTCGAACTGCGCCTCAGATTCTTCAGGGCCAGGCTATCGGGATAGGCCACATTAACATTCTTAAACGAAAAAGAACCCATGGATACTTCCCTTAGTTTGGATCGTTTGCCGTTCACTCTGCCACTCAAACCCAAACCCAGGAAATCGGTAAAATAGTTTTTGGGTGTGTCGGTAATGCCGTAATCCTCATCAAACAACCACAAGGCATCACTTGCCCCGGAGTCGATCAACAACGTAACTTCATGCGTGGTCGCATCGTTGGAAACGATCTTATTTCGCACATAAGGCTTATTGCGGGAGATAACTATATCAAAACTCTCACAATTCCTGCAACGTCTTGGCTTGTACGATTCGGGTTCGTAGAGGGTGATCAACTCCGATTCGTAATCGGTCTTCACTACAAAATCCTTGAACAGATCATACCCAATGATCCCGTGAATGGGAATTCCCATCCTGGGAGAAAAATTAAGCGCCTGGTTGAAGATCACATAGATCTTGTGATCCGTGTCTACGGCTTTGCCCACTCGAATTTGATTGTTCCTGCTTTTTAAAGCTTCGATATCGCCGCCTTCACCCAAACCACGCAGCAACACTGGGGTCACGTTATTAATGAGCATGGAATCCCGCTCCTCGAGATTGAACAACAATGTATGATCGACACCTGTGTCCAGCAGGAAAGACAATTCCTTACCGTTTACTTCCACGGGAATAACCACGAGGTTGTTCACCAGTTTAAATGGGATGCGGTCCTTTTTTTTACCATGAGGGAGCTGAAATCCGCCTTGAGAGAATACTTGAACAGGGAGTCCAAAACAAAGAAGAAATAAAAGCAAATACAGGTATTTGCGCTTTTCCGATTTCATTCGTTCAATAAGATATAAAAAAACCGTCAAAAGGATGTAAATACGGCAAATTTTAATAAATATTTCGCAACTTTGTGCTCCTAAAACGTACGCTATGCCTTCCATTTCGTCCAAAGGGTTGCAAATGCCCGAATCACCCATACGAAAGCTGGTTCCTTTTGCTGAAAAGGCCCGTAAAGAGAACAAACACATCTATCACCTCAATATTGGGCAACCCGACATCAAATCGCCTGATGCGGCCATGGAAGCGGTTGCCAATCACGGATTGGAAGTATTGGCCTATGCACGCTCCGAAGGTTCTGAGGAGTACCGGGAGAAAATTGCCCATTACTACCACAGAAACGACATCCACGTATCCAGCGATGATATTATTGTAACCACAGGAGGAAGCGAGGCCTTGCTCTTTGCGATGGGAAGTATTTGCGATGCTGGAGACGAAGTGATCATCCCCGAGCCTTTTTACGCCAATTACAATGGCTTCGCCACGGCCTCGGGTGTGACGATCGTTCCTGTGATCTCCAAAATTGAAAACAACTTCGCCCTACCGCCTATTTCTGAGTTTGAGAAACTCATCACTCCCAAAACCAAGGCGATCCTGATCTGCAATCCAGGAAATCCAACCGGATACCTGTATTCCGAAGAAGAGATCAAAACATTGGCGGCCATTGTTAAAAAACACGACTTATTTCTCGTATCAGATGAAGTATATCGGGAATTCACTTACGACGGTTTAGAGCACTATTCCATTTTGCAAGAGGAAGACATGGCTCCTCACGGTATTATCATCGACTCCGTTTCCAAACGTTACAGTATGTGTGGTGCGCGTATTGGATGCCTGGTATCCAAGAACAAAGAGGTGATCGCAACCGCTTTGAAGTTTGCCCAGGCCCGTTTGAGCCCGCCCACCTTTGCGCAGATCGCAAGCGAAGCCGCTCTCGAAACTCCGCAGAGTTACTTCGATGCGGTGATCGAGGAATACAAGGATCGACGCGACACCCTCATCACGCAACTCAGGGAGATCGATGGGGTTGAAGTTGGAGTACCCAAGGGTGCCTTTTACTGTATCGTGCAACTTCCGGTATCCAACAGCGATGACTTCGCCCGATGGCTTTTGGAAGACTTCGACCTTGATGGCGAGACGATTATGGTCGCACCTGCCGGTGGTTTCTATTCTACACCCGGAGTGGGCTTGAACCAGGTTCGTATTGCCTATGTCCTTAAGAAAGAGAGCCTGGTACGCGCCGTGGAAATTTTAAAAGTAGCCCTTGAAAAGTATCCCGGTTAATGACGATCGAAGAACACAAATCACTGCGGCCCTACAATACCTTTGGTATTGAATGTAAGGCGCGTTATTTTGTTTCGGTTTCAACGGTTGACGAACTCAAAAAAGCACTCCAGTTGCCAGTACATGCGGAAAAATTCATCCTGGGAGGGGGTAGCAATATCCTACTGACCAAGGACATTGATGCGCTGGTGATCCATGTGAACTTGAAGGGAATCACGGTCGATTCGGAAACCGAACGCCATGTGATTATCTCCGCGATGGCGGGAGAGAATTGGCACCAGTTTGTGATGCACTGCATCGAAAATAACTTTGGAGGAATAGAAAATCTCTCGCTTATTCCGGGCAATGTGGGTACAGCACCCATCCAGAACATCGGAGCCTACGGAGTGGAGCTCAAGGACGTATTTGTAGATTGTACGGCCGTTTCCATTGCCGATGGTAGCGAGCGAGTCTTCACACTGGAAGATTGTGCATTTTCCTATCGCAACTCGATCTTCAAACAAAAAGAAAAAGGAAACTATGTGATCACTGCGGTGCGATTTCGATTATCCAAAGCTCCGCATACGCTGCACACTTCCTATGGAGCCATTCGTGAAAAATTGGCCCAGCAACAGATTGACACCCCTTCCATCCGCGAGGTGTCTGATACGGTGATCAGCATTCGACAGAGCAAGCTTCCCGATCCGGCAGAACTGGGTAACAGCGGTAGTTTTTTTAAGAATCCCGTACTCAATGCAGAGGCTTTTCAACGGTTTCGCACGCAACACCCGGAAGCACCATTTTACGAGGTCTCTCCCACGCTTTTTAAAGTACCGGCAGGTTGGCTTATTGAACAGGCAGGTTTTAAAGGAAATCGATACGGGG
Source organism: Bacteroidota bacterium (assembly GCA_039028655.1). GTDB lineage: Bacteria > Bacteroidota > Bacteroidia > Flavobacteriales > Flavobacteriaceae > Aureisphaera. Next base: position 129 of record JBCCHR010000361.1, on the reverse strand, counting down.
ATGCAGGAGTTCATGCCCATGCTCAGCCTGTCCGAGATCGCGTTGCTACAAGACCGGCCCGACGACGCGCGAGGATACGCGGAACAGGGCCTCTCAATCCGCGAGGAGGCCCAAAGCTCACCGATGGAG
>JBCCHR010000360.1:0-3424 GCA_039028655.1 Bacteroidota bacterium | reverse complement strand
TCTCAAGGAAGAGTTCAGCTTTCCATTGCATCGGGCTGGCATCCCAACGATTTTGTCCTGGCGCCGGGGGATTTTGAGAACCGTCATCAAATCATGCGAGAAAAGATAGACACCCTTCAGCATCTTTGGCAGGGAGGCTCCATCACTCGTAAGAACGGTGTTGGAAAGGACTTCGAATTTAAGATTCATCCCAGACCTATTCAGAAAAAATTACCACTATGGATCACTGCAGCAGGCGGTGAGGAAACATTTCGATATGCAGGGACTATTGGCGCCAATGTGCTCACCCACCTGATGCGACACACTATCGAGGAATTGGGTGCCAAGATCAAAGTGTATCGCGACGCACTTCAAGAAAATGGTTTCGATCCCAATGAGGGAAAGGTGGCGTTGATGCTTCACACCTTTGTGAGCGATGACGAGTCCTACGTTCGTGAAACCGTGGAAAAGCCGTTTAAGGACTATCTCCGAAATTCAGTCAATTTATTGAGTCCGATAGCGGCCGATCAAGGCTTGAGTGTGGAAGACGATATGGACACCTTACTCGAAATGGGATTCAGAAGGTATTATAAAACCAGTAGTTTGTTCGGTACTCCGGAATCCTGCCTGGATATTCTAAAGAAGCTACATGCCATTGAGGTAAACGAGATTGCTTGCCTCATCGATTTCGGAGTGGACAAGGAGCTTGTACTTGAAAATATGACTCATTTACATCGGTTGCAGGAGCTCATTAAACGATCCAAGTTGCAATACGACTTCATGAGTGGCCGAATGCAGTTGCTCGATGCAGATCAGTCCAGTAAATCGCTCATTCAGAAACACGAGGTTACTCATTTGCAATCCACACCATCGTTCTACGAAGAGTTATTGGCGCAGGAAGGAGGGGACGAGGCCCTGAAGCAGTTGGACACTTTGCTCGTTGGTGGCGAAGCTCTAAAACAATCGCTGGCCAACCGATTGCTCACCACCACAGAACGTCCGCTTCACAATATGTATGGTCCTACCGAAACGACTATTTGGTCGGCAGTAAAAACCATAAAAGACCAGTCGCCAGTGACTATTGGTTCGCCCATTGCCAACACACAGATCTACCTGTTGGACGCCAATGATCAATTAACACCATTTGGCGTGCCGGGAGAGTTGTGCATTGGCGGTAATGGTGTGTCGAACGGATATATCAACAATACAGAGCTTACACAATCAAGGTTTGTTACCAACCCTTTCCGGGAAGGGGAGCGAATTTACAAAACCGGTGATCTGGCCCGATGGCTACCCAATGGTGAGTTGGAGTTTTTGGGACGGTTGGATACCCAGGTGAAGATCAAGGGACACCGTATAGAGCTTAAGGAGATCGAGAATGTGATCATGGAAATGGAGGCGATCGAGCAGGCCGTGGTAACTACCACAGACGTTCAGGAAAGCCCGTTGTTGGTGGCTTATATCAAAGCACCTGAACTGAGGGAAGTTGAGGTGGTAAAGGACTATTTGCGTTCTAAGTTGCCTAACTACATGATCCCCCATCACATCACCAAGATCGCTGAGTTCCCATTAACTCCAAACGGAAAAATCGATGTGAAGCAGTTGTCGTTTTCTGAAGCCACCAAGGCAGCGGAAAGAAAACATGTGGCTCCCAGAAATAAGATGGAGCGCCAATTGGCTAAAATATGGAGCGATTTCCTTCAATTGGAAACGTTGAGTATTGATGACAATTTCTTTGAGATTGGAGGAAACTCAATGAAGGCTTTTCAACTGCTTTCAGTACTTAATAGTACGCTGCATCTCGAATTAAAGATCATCGCATTCTTCCAATTCCCAACCGTGAGAACATTGGCTCAGAGTATCAGCACCCAACTGCAAAGGAATGAAGTAGCCGTCGAGGAGAACGAAATGGAAAATGTGGACGACCTCATAGATTTTATGACCGATATGTAAGAATCGCCTAAGCGTACTTAGGCGTGGTTCCTTGAAATATTGATTAGATGAAAAGAGACATTGCAATTATTGGCATGGCCGGAAAGTATCCGAAATCGGATACCATTGAGGAATTCTGGAAAAATTTGGTGGACGAGAAGGAACTGGTGCACTTTTTCAGTGAAGAGGAACTCAAAGCACGAGGCATTGACAAGAAAGAACTTGAAGATGATGCGTTCATCAAAGCGGTTGCTTATATCGATCATCCCGAGCATTTTGACTATCCTTTCTTTAAGTATACGCCGGATGAGGCTGCCGTTATGAACCCACAAACGCGAATGATGCATCAACTGGTCTGGCAGGCATTGGAAGACGCGGGGTGTGCGATCGAACGCTATAACAAGAAGATAGGGATCTTTCTGGGAGCGAATAAAGACCTCAATTGGAGCATGCATTCGTTACTGTCTAAAAATGAGACGGTGGATGCCCTGTTAAAAGGAAAGATGTCCAACCCCAATTTTATGGCATCGTTGATCTCTTACAAATTGAATTTGAAAGGTCCTTGCTATTTTCTGGACACTGCCTGTTCTACCTCATTGAGCAGCGTGCACCTGGCGTGTAGAAGTTTGCTTTTAAATGAATGCGGTACTGCCGTCGTAGGTGGTATCCGACTACTGTCCTTCGATCACAACGGGTATCCCTACCATCAGGGATCGATCTTTTCCAAGGACGGACATACCAAAAGCTTCGATGCCGACTCATCCGGTACTGTTTTTTCGGATGGAGCAGGGGTGGTGGTGTTGAAACGTCTGGAAGAAGCCATCAAAGAAAAAGACCAGATCTATGCGGTGATAAAGGCAACGGCCATGAACAATGACGGCAATGCCAAGGCAGGGTATACCATGCCGAGTGTGCAAGGACAATCGGAGTGTATCAAACTGGCACAGAAGATCGCAGGGGTATCACCCTCGGAGATCGGCTATGTCGAAACTCACGGAACGGGTACGCGCATTGGCGACCCAATTGAGATCGAATCATTGCATACTGCATTCGGAACCGGTACGAAACGATCCTGCGCTATTGGAAGCCCGGGATAAACTCAGGCCTGCTGGGTCTTGGCCTTGCCGTTCTGCTGATAGTTTATGCCTTGTATGGCGTTTATACCGTGGACCAACAGGAGCGTGGTGTCGTGCTGCGGTTTGGTGAAAAGCTGGACGAGGTTATTTTGCCCGGCTTGCACTGGAATCCTCCGTTGATTGATCAGGTATTGATCGAGAATGTCACCCGAGTGCGTTCGCGTCCCCATGATTCTGAAATGCTTACGGAAGACGAGAATATCGTGAAGGTCAAGATGACAGTCCAGTACGTCATCAACGACATCATGGCTTATAAGCTGAATGTAAAAAGCCCCGATATGAGTCTCAACCAGGCCACTGAAAGTGCGCTCAGGCACGTGGTTGGCAGCACTGAGATGCACTCAGTGTTAACCGAAGGGCGTGCGGATCTGGGCATC
>JBCCHR010000359.1:0-3439 GCA_039028655.1 Bacteroidota bacterium | reverse complement strand
TTGCAAGAGCACTCGATAGTATTGGTTAGAGGTGGAAGGGTGAAGGATTTACCGGGAGTTCGCTATCATATCGTTCGTGGCGCTTTGGACACCGCTGGTGTTGAAGGTAGAACACAACGTAGATCGAAGTACGGTGCCAAACGCCCTAAGAAGTAATTTTAAACTTATTTAAGACGAAGAAATGAGAAAAAGAGCAGCCAAAAAAAGACCGCTTTTACCAGACCCAAGATTCAACGACCAGTTGGTAACACGTTTTGTGAACAACATGATGTGGGACGGTAAAAAGTCGGTGGCTTTTAAAGTATTCTACGATGCGATCGATATCGTAGAAGAGAAAAAACAAGACGAAGAGAAAACGGCTTTAGAGACATGGAAGGACGCCTTGTCCAATGTAATGCCTCACGTAGAAGTACGTAGCCGACGAGTGGGAGGAGCCACCTTCCAAATTCCAATGCAAATTCGACCAGATCGAAAGATCTCTACGGCCATGAAGTGGTTGATCAGTTACGCAAGAAAGCGTAATGAGAAATCGATGGCTCAGAAACTTGCAGCAGAAATCCTGGCCGCAGCCAAAGAAGAAGGAGCGGCTGTTAAAAAGCGTGTCGATACGCACAAGATGGCAGAAGCCAACAAAGCATTCTCACACTTTAGATTTTAATTAGATGGCACAAAGAGACTTAAAATATACCAGAAATATTGGAATTGCGGCACACATTGATGCCGGTAAAACCACTACTACAGAGCGTATCCTATACTACACCGGTGTAAGCCATAAGATCGGTGAGGTACACGACGGTGCGGCAACTATGGACTGGATGGAGCAAGAGCAGGAGCGTGGGATCACCATTACTTCGGCTGCTACCACTTGTACCTGGGAGTTCCCAATCGAGAACGGAGCACCCGTGGCTGAAACCAAAGGATACCATTTTAACATTATCGATACTCCGGGTCACGTAGACTTTACCGTGGAGGTGAACCGATCGTTGCGTGTATTGGACGGACTTGTGTTCTTGTTCAGTGCCGTTGACGGGGTAGAGCCACAATCGGAAACCAACTGGAGATTGGCAGACAACTATAAGGTTCCTCGAATTGGATTCGTGAACAAGATGGATCGTCAGGGTGCCAACTTTATGGCAGTATGCCAGCAGGTAAAAGATATGTTGGGATCGAACGCTGTACCTATTGTGATGAACATTGGTGACGAGATCGATTTCAAAGGAATCGTAGACCTTGTAAAGAACCGTGCGATTGTATGGCATGATGAGACAAGGGGTGCAACCTTCGATGTGATCGATATCCCTGAAGAGCTTAAAGCGGAAGCTTCTGAGCTACGAGGAAAATTGATCGAGGAAGTTGCTGCTTACGATGAGAACCTATTGGAAAAATACCTTGAGGATGAGGATTCTATCACCGAGGAGGAAGTGCACGCTGCGCTTCGTGCTGCCGTGATGGATATGTCGATCATCCCAATGGTGTGTGGATCTGCATTTAAGAACAAAGGAGTACAGTTCCTTTTGGACGCTGTTTGTAGATACCTACCTTCACCGGTAGATAAAGAAGGTATCGTAGGGATCAACCCTGATACCGATGAAGAGGAATTACGTCGTCCGGATGTAAAAGAGCCATTTGCTGCTCTTGCATTTAAGATTGCTACTGATCCTTTCGTAGGTCGTTTGGCATTCTTCCGTGCGTATTCGGGAAGACTGGATGCAGGTTCTTACATCCTGAACAACCGATCTGGTAAGAAAGAACGTATCTCACGTATTTACCAGATGCACTCCAACAAGCAAAATGCCATCGAGTTTATCGAAGCAGGAGATATTGGAGCAGCGGTTGGTTTTAAAGATATCAAGACAGGAGATACCATGTCCGACGAGAAGCACCCGATCGTGCTTGAAAGTATGGACTTCCCTGATCCTGTGATCGGTATTGCTGTAGAGCCTAAGACCAAGGCCGATGTTGACAAACTGGGAATGGCATTGTCCAAACTAGCCGAAGAAGATCCTACCTTCCAGGTACGAACTGATGAGGCCTCAGGACAAACTATTATCTCCGGAATGGGAGAGCTTCACCTGGACATTATCGTGGATCGATTGAGACGCGAATTCAAGGTGGAAGTAAACCAGGGTCAGCCTCAGGTAGAGTACAAAGAAGCCATCACCAAAGTGGCCAACCACAGAGAAGTTTACAAGAAACAATCTGGTGGACGTGGTAAGTTTGGAGATATCGTCTTTACTCTTGAGCCTGCCGAAGAAGGAAAAGTAGGTCTTGAGTTTGTGAACGAGATCAAAGGGGGTAACATTCCTAAGGAATTTATTCCTTCCGTAGAAAAAGGATTCAAAATGGCGATGGTGAATGGACCGTTGGCCGGATTCGAAGTAGATAGCATGAAAGTAACCCTAAAGGATGGATCGTTCCACCCGGTGGATTCGGATCAGCTGTCGTTCGAATTGGCTGCAAAACTTGGATTTAAAGCCGCTGCAAAAGCTGCAGGTGCCGTGATCCTTGAGCCTATCATGAAGCTGGAAGTTTTGACTCCTGAGGAGAACATGGGAGATATCGTAGGAGACCTGAACCGTCGTCGCGGGCAGGTGAACGATATGAGCGACCGTGCCGGAGCCAAGGTAGTGCGTGCAGAGGTGCCACTTTCCGAAATGTTTGGTTATGTAACCACATTGAGAACCTTGTCTTCTGGTCGTGCAACATCTACCATGGAGTTTTCACACTATGCCCCAACACCTTCCAATATTTCGGAAGAAGTGATTTCGGCAGCAAGAGGTACTAACGAATAATAATTTCAGCAATGAGTCAAAAAATTAGAATTAAATTAAAATCGTACGATCATAATTTAGTGGACAAATCTGCTGAAAAAATCGTAAAGACTGTAAAGAGCACCGGTGCTGTGGTTACTGGCCCCATTCCGTTGCCAACACATAAGAAGATTTTTACCGTATTGCGTTCACCGCACGTTAACAAGAAAAGTAGAGAGCAGTTTCAATTGAGTTCTTACAAGCGACTGCTGGATATCTACAGCTCGTCTTCAAAGACCATTGATGCGCTCATGAAATTGGAGTTGCCAAGTGGTGTCGAGGTAGAGATCAAGGTGTAAGTACACCTCCGAAGAAATTCGGAAGACATGTCCGGAGCTGCGTGCGAAGGAAAAACGGAAAGCAAAATAACATTCAGGGTTGAATTTATTTTGACCCTGTTTTTTTCTGAAAAGGTTACCCCGGTAGCCCTTCAGAAACAGAAATAAGAAGAATAATTATTAACAAGATCGAAGGTCGTTTTTCGACGATTGAAGGAAGTCCGGAGATCGAAATTTTAACTAAATATGTCTGGGTTAATTGGAAAAAAGATAGGGATGACCAGCATCTTTGACGAGAATGGCAAGAACATGCCATGTACCGTTTTAGAAGTGGGTCCCTGTGTTGTTACC
>JBCCHR010000358.1:0-3442 GCA_039028655.1 Bacteroidota bacterium | reverse complement strand
ATCTTTTGAAGTGATCAGCAACTCCGAAGCGAACCAGATCCTGGAGCTTATCAGCAGTCCCTCACAAAATATGGAAGCCGTGGTGCTCGAAAAGGCACCGAAGGTGGCGGTGTATTCTCCTAAAGGAAATCAGCCTTGGGACGATGCTGTGACTATGGTATTAACCTATGCCGAGATTCCTTACGAGGTAGTGTACGATGAAGAGGTGCTTACTGATCAGCTGCTGTTGTACGACTGGTTGCATCTTCATCACGAAGACTTTACAGGACAGTACGGAAAGTTTTACCGCGCGTATCGTGCGGCACCCTGGTATATCAAGAACAAGCGCGACTCGGAAGCCCTGGCGGCCAAGCTGGGATACTCCAAAGTATCGGAGTCGAAACGAGACGTGGCCCTCAAGATTCGGGACTATGTAATTGGCGGTGGTTTTATGTTTGCCATGTGCAGCGCCACCGATAGTTTTGATATCGCTTTGGCGGCGGAAGGAGTGGATATATGCGAGCCCATGTTTGATGGCGACCCCAGTGAATCGGGCTATCAGAATAAAATTGATTTCAATCGAACCTTTGCCTTCAAAGACTTCCTCCTGGAGCGGAGTCCTATGGTGTATGAATTCTCGTCGATTGATATGACTACCAAGCGCAGTATCCGAAAGGAAGTAGACTACTTCACGTTGATGGACTATTCGGCCAAGTGGGATCCCATCCCTTGTATGCTGGTGCAAAATCATACAGCATTGGTGAAGGGTTTTATGGGGCAGACCACTTCGTTCGATCGCAACACCGTGAAGGCAAACGTTTTGGTGATGGGAGAGAACAAATCCAACGGAGAAGCCCGATACATCCACGGGATCCGGGGTAAAGGATTTTTCACCTTCTATGGAGGGCACGATCCGGAAGATTATCAGCATCGGGTAGGGGATGCCAAGACCGAGTTGGCGCTGCACCCTAATTCACCCGGCTATCGATTGATCTTGAATAACGTATTGTTTCCGGCAGCTAAGAAAAAGAAGCAAAAGACCTGATTGGCTTAAGGCTGCCTTAGCCAACATTGGCTTGCCTATGAATAAAAAACTACTCAACTATCTCAACCACGTTTGGCAGTCGCTATTGTTTTGGACGATCGCCATGGTCATCTTTGGACTGGTACGATTTTATGGGATCGATCAGGACGAAGGCATCCAGATCAAGGAAGGCTATGAAAACATCATTACTATGGCTAATATGCTCCCGTATTTTGCACTATTGGGTGCCGCCATGGGGCTCATTTTTGGAAATTTGGAGTTTGGTTTTGAAAGATTGATCTCCAATAGGCTTTCGATCGGTGTGCGAATGCTCCTCAAAATGCTGAGTTACTTCATTGTAGTGATCATCCTGCTCACACTCTTGATCGAACTCATCACCCATGTGTTCAATATTGAGATCAACAACGAACGCGGATGGTGGCGAACAGACAAAACATTCCGTGCCATCCTGCTGTACATTTTCCTGGCAGCCATGGTGTTCTCCTTCATCAAGATCTCGAACGAGAAATTTGGGAAGGGGATCTTCCTGAAGATGTTGTTGGGCAAATACAAGAAACCCACCGAAGAGTATCGCATCTTTATGTTCCTCGATTTGAAATCGTCCACCACTATAGCTGAGCAACTGGGACATTTTAAATACAGTCAGCTTATACAAGATTGTTTTTACGATCTCAATGAGGTAGTGCCTAAATACGGCGCGGAGATCTACCAATACGTGGGCGATGAAGCGGTGCTAAGCTGGCCGTACAAAAAAGGGTTGGCCAATAACCAATGTGTGGAATTGTTCTTTAGCTTTCAGGATTTGATCAGGTCCAAGTCGGACTACTACCAAAACAAATATGGAACCGTACCTCAGTTCAAGGCCGGATTGCATGGTGGTAGATTAATGGTTGCTGAAGTGGGTGTGGTCAAGAAAGAATTGGCCTTTCACGGAGATGTGATCAATACGTCTGCCAGGATCCAGGCCGAGTGCAATACCTACGACGTACCCATTTTAGTTTCGGAACAACTGGTGAGCGACTTACCAACCACCAGTGAGTTTGTGTCTCAATCCCTTGGTTCTGTGTTGCTGAAGGGAAAAAACCAGAAGGTGAATATATTTACCCTAATTAAAACCTGAGGCTGCAGATTTTTCAGCATAAAAAAAACCCGCTCAACAGAGCGGGTTATTTATGCGAAATAATGGGTTTATGAAATAGGCTTTCGCCTTACTTTACTTTGTTGACAATCGCTTCAAAAGCTTCCGGGTGGTTCATCGCGAGATCGGCAAGAACCTTACGATTCAATTCGATGTTGTTCGCTTTTACTTTACCCATGAACTGCGAGTAAGACATTCCATGCATGCGGGCACCTGCATTAATACGGGTGATCCACAACGTACGGAAGTTTCTCTTTTTGTTACGACGGTCTCTGTACGAATATTGCATCGCCTTATCAACGGCGTTCTTGGCAACAGTCCATACATTCTTACGTCTTCCAAAGTAACCTTTGGCTTGCTTGATCACCTTTTTTCTTCGGGCTCTCTTCGCAACTGAATTTACTGATCTTGGCATAATTTACTTGTTTTTGTAGCAGGCGACACACAAGGTGTACTTTGTTGTTCACTCCAACACGAGGTCTTTGCTCACGGCCATACTCCAGGGTTTAAAATTGATTTAACCGGTTAAACGTGTTACTTCAAACGAAGCATCTGTTTAACATTGTCCTCGTCACTCTTGTGTACCACGGTATCATGAGTGAGGGCAAGCTTGCGTTTCTTCGACTTCTTAGTTAAGATATGACTCTTAAACGCGTGCTTTCTTTTGATTTTACCGGTACCCGTTAGCTTAAATCGCTTCTTGGCACTGGATTTCGTTTTTTGTTTAGGCATCTTTCCTACTTTTTTACTATTTCGCACATAGTCCTCCGATGCTTCAGCGTAGGAGGACCATTATTTTAATTCAATTAATTACTTTTTCTTGGGCGCGATGAACATGGTCATTCGCTTTCCTTCCAATCTCGGCATCTGTTCTACTTTTCCAAAATCTTCCAAATCGGTTGCCAAACGCAACAACAGGATCTCTCCCTGGTCTTTATAGATGATCGATCGTCCCTTGAAGAACACATAGGCTTTTAGCTTGGCTCCATCTTTCAGGAACTTCTCTCCGTGTTTCTTCTTGAACTCATAATCATGGTCGTCGGTATTGGGACCAAAACGAATCTCCTTGATCGTTACTTTGGTCGCCTTCGACTTCATGGCCTTTTCTCGCTTCTTCTGTTCGTACACAAACTTCTTATAGTCCATGATCTTACAAACAGGAGGTTTGGCGTCTGGTGAGATCTCCACCAAGTCCAATTCCAGGTCTCTGGAAATTTCCAATGCTTTGCTAAGTGGGTATACCCCAACTTCCACATTGTCGCCCACAAGACGAACTTCTT
>JBCCHR010000357.1:0-3469 GCA_039028655.1 Bacteroidota bacterium | reverse complement strand
GGGAAATGTGAATTGTGTGGTTACCGGCACACCTTGCTTGCTGGCAGGGCTAAGTGTGGGAAGGGTTTCGATGCTTTCGGTTAGCCAGGGTCGTAAGGATGGTAACTGTTGGTCCAGGAGCGAATCCATTTTCATGTCGAGGATAGAAATGGCGCCTTTCGAATCAATGCTGAAGGCGATCCATACCGTATCGCGCAAAGCACGGTGCGTGCTCATATTCTTCGACCCGATCAGGCTAGAGACATGCTGCTGAAGGACTTGTTCAAAACAATTTCGCACTTCGTTTTTTTCTGAATAGATCTCGCATTCGGCAAAGGCAGGATAAAAATCTACATCCTCCCAATCGATGGCCTTCATATCTTCTTCGTAGAAGGTTTCCGAAGAAATCTTTTCCGTCTCAAAAAACTGGCAGGCAGTTGCGAGCAGCAGGAGGGCTAATAGATACAGCTGTTTCATCTTCAGAAGAAATACCCCTCGAAAATACAAATTTTACAATGATTTAACAGGGTTGGCGGGACCTCATCACCACGGCCCTGTATTTTTTGCTGCTTTTGTACGACCAAATGGAAACTATGGGAGCAAAACAATGGATTTTGGCCATGTTAATGGGCCTAATGAGCTTGCCAGCGGTTCGATCACAAAGTGAGGAAGTACCGTCTTACCGGTATTTCATCGACCTGCTTCATTCCACCTCCAAATCAAAAACAGAGGCTAGCTTAGACCAAATTGAACAAGAATGGGAAGAAAGCTTCGAACTCTACGCGGTGGAAACGCTCTACTTTTTGGACGAATCCCAAGCGTTTTCCCGGTTGCTCCTACTACTCCAAGACAAGACCGGCGAGGGCTTTGGAGTCGATTTTAATGCCTGGTATGCTTACTTGTGGAACAAGGATCCTATGTATGATGAGGATTATTTTAGTTTCAAGGCGGCACTTCATGCGCCCATCGACCGGCGTTTTGTGAGTTACTTCTTCGGACGGGAAGCGCAAAGCGAGATACGACTAGATGAAGTGCGCTGGGGAGGTGTAAAACAGGACGGAATACCGCCTTTACGAAATCCCACCATGATCGAAGCGTCGAAAGCACGTTACCTGAGCAACTCCGACGTGGTATTCGGAATCGAAGTAAATGGAGAAGCGAGGGCCTATCCCAAGCGCATCCTGGCATGGCACGAACTCTTTACCGATCGCATTGGCAACACCCCTGTGGCGGGGGTCTATTGCACACTTTGCGGAACCGTGATCCTCTACAAGACCCAACATGACGGACACACCTATGAACTGGGCACCAGCGGGTTCCTCTATCGATCCAATAAACTAATGTATGACCGCGAAACCCAATCCTTGTGGAATACGCTCTGGGGGCAACCGGTGCTTGGACCATTGGCAGGAAAGGGGATCCAATTGGAGTACCTGAGTGTGGTAACCACTACCTGGGGAACCTGGAAAAGGCAACATCCCGACACCAAGGTCCTCTCCCTGCAAACAGGCCATCGACGAGATTATTCGGAAGGAGCCGCCTATCGCGACTACTTCGCCACCGATCAATTGATGTTCAATGTTCCCACCAACGACCGTCGATTGAAGAACAAACAAGAAGTTTTGGTGATTCGACTGCCGGAAGAAACCGATGAGGCCATCGCCATTTCTTCCAAATACTTAAGAAAAAACCCGATCTATGGCGGTACGATCGACGGAAAGTCCTTTACCGTGTTCACCGACAAAAGTGATGCACACCGTGCCTTCTTTACACAAGGATATTCCTTCGTCTCTTATGATAAAAATGGAATTGCCACCGACAGTGATGGTGGAGAATGGTTGGTGACGGAAGGAAAACTGAAACGCACTACTGGTGAACGATCCTTGCCCAGATTACATACGTTTAACGGATTTTGGTTTGGCGTAAGGGCAGCCTTCCCGACGATACAATTGATACCCTAAAAAAGCCGAAATGCCCTGTATTTCGGCTTCTTCAGCAACTTATCAACGGTTTTTGTTCGGAGATTTTTCAAATTCAAACACAATAGGTAGTGCGTAGGTAACAGAAACTACCTTTCCTTTGTGCTCACCCGGTTTCATTTTTGGGAGCAACGAAACCACTCGCTTGGCTTCGGTTTCCAAATTGGGATGTGGTGCGCGGGCTTTTATGTCGCCTACATTTCCGTAGCGATCGATCTTAAAAATCACACTGATCCTACTCTTCCCTTCGAGTCCGGCCTCATTCCCGACCTTGGTGTTGAACGTTTCACCCACGAATTGGCCGATCTTTTGCGTGGTACATTTTCGTGCCGACTCCTTATCCAATTCTTCGCAGCCGGGAAAGACAGGTGGTTGATCGATCACGCCATACGGAATCTCTACTTTATCCTTTACAGGGTCGAACATGGCGTTGTCAAACCCATCCTTTTGCGTTAGTACCATGAGTACCCGTAGCGCGTCTTCTTCCTCCTTGGTCATGCTACCTCTGGCGGCGATGGACTCCTTTAATTCGGCAATCTTTTGAAGTATCTCGCTATCCGAACTGGTGTTGGTTGTAAGCTCCGCAGTCCCCTCCGTGTTGCCGGCATCCTTTTCCTGCGAACAAGCTGTGTAAGTAAGCATCAGCGCAACCAGCGGTAAGAGCAGCAGGTACTTCAATTGAAAGATTTTCTTTGACTTTGATTTTTGTAACATAATGATTCGATTTTTGATTAATGAACGATTAAAAAATGTATTGATGAATGAAATTTTTTCAGTTTGAAACACCTGGGATAGCAATTCCTGGTAGTAGCGAGCCGGAGGTTGATGGGCGGCCACCTTGCGATCGGCGATATACTCCTGGAGCGTGGCCATCCTCCGCTGGTAGAGATAGACCATCGGATTGAACCAAAACAATATTTTCAGGCATTCGAAAAGTACCAGGTCCCAACTGTGCCGCTCACGAACGTGCACCTTTTCATGGAGCAAAATGCTCTCCTGCTGGGCTTGAGAAAGTTCCTCACCCATGAAAATATCTTTGAAAAACGAAAAGGCGGCGGTCGTCTTTGGAAGCCTCACAATGCGAAACTCATGGTGGACCACCACCGATCCCGAACGTTTTAGACGCGCAATGCGTAGCAACTTAAAACCAAAAAGCAGTATTGCTGCCATGGCACCTAACATCCATAATCCCTCCAGGCTAAGCAGGGTAAATCCAGACTCAACCTCAGTGGCTGTCCCTTTGTTACTCAGGATGACGGCAGGTAACTGGATCACGTAGGTCTCAGGAATACTCTCTCGAATGGCCGGGATCTTGACCAGCGGAAGGATCAGGCTCAAAATAGGTGTGAGTAACAAGTAGATCCTGTTGGTTGTGAAAAAGGTCTCCCGTTTCAGAAAAAGGTCGTACACCATCAAAAACAAGAGCTGAAAGGCTATGGTTTGTAAAATATAATGTATCATTTCTCTTCCTTATTTATGTCCTTTAAAATTGTTTCCAGTTCCTGAATGCT
>JBCCHR010000356.1:0-3492 GCA_039028655.1 Bacteroidota bacterium | reverse complement strand
TGATGATAAAAATGATGTCGGCAAAGATGGCCCCCAGGTCAAAGAAAAGACCGGCTCGAAAGCCTTTGGTAATACTGGTCTCTATCAGGGTGAAAAATACCGGCCCTACGGCAAATGCCAACAGGAATCCATAAAAGGCCGCGTATCCAATACCCTCAAACATAAATGTAAAAGTACAAATTACTTTACTTGCGTTTGATGATTTTAATTAGATATTGGCCTTCTAATCCTTAGTCGATCACACGAATGCGTCCTCCTGCTATTCGCTTCTCATCAATTTCCTTAGGGTTCCCATAGATGGTAACATCGCCACCGGCGGTTACGCGCACTTCTACTTTATCGCTGGCATTGATATCTGCTTCACCGGCAGCGGTAATGCCAACCTTGGTACGGGACGTCTTTAACTCTCTTCCCTGAAAAATACCTCCGGTGTTGAGTTGAATCTCCTGGTTGGTAGCGCTTCCGGATACCTTTACACTTCCTCCGGTAACTGCTTTTACTTTGGTGTTTTCTACCTCCAAACCAATATTGATGCGTCCGCCTTCCTGGGCCTTCAACTCAATGCTGTTTTGCTCTATCATTTCGTTGCCTACGATATAAGCTCCTTCGTTCGCATCGATGGTCTCAATGTTGGTAAAATATACCTCAATATAAGTGTCCTCTCCACGAAAACGGGTATCGAGCTCCATGCGAAGCTTTAATTTTCCATTCTGGTTGATGATCTTTACATCGTCGGTATGCTCTCCTTTGATCACCACTTTATTCTCGTCTGATTGGATCAAATTAACTTCGATAAGATCGAACACCTTAAGGGTGTGAAAATCGCCCACATCCTTGGTGATGGTGCGTTGCGCAAATGCAGTGATAGTAAATAATGCGAGACAAAAAGTGGTAATATATTTCATGGTATTATGGTTTTTATTCTTCCTAAAGACAGTGTTGCGTTTAAAATGTTACACCTCTACTTCACTTCGATGTCCAAGCAGTGTAAAATCCAGGTGTTTTTTTACTAGATCGGCATTCTTTACTTTCACGTATACCTCGTCACCCAGGCGATATACATTTTTAGTTCGCTCACCTATGGCGGCAAACTCACTTTGGTCGAACACGTAATGATCATCTTTAATATCCCCTAATCGAACCATTCCTTCACACTTGTTGGATATGATCTCTACGTAGATACCCCATTCGGTCACTCCTGAGATCACTCCCAGAAAATCTTCATCCTGGTGGTCGATCATGTATTTCACCTGCATGAATTTGATGCTCTCTCGTTCTGCATTGGAAGCCAGGTATTCCATATCACTCGAGTGTTTGCATTTTTCTTCGTACTCTTCCTGGTTGGCACTCTTTCCACCATCCAAATAGTGTTGCAACAAACGGTGTACCATAACGTCCGGATATCGCCGAATGGGTGAGGTAAAATGTGAATAATAATCGAACGCTAGTCCATAATGCCCAATATTATTGGTGGTATACACCGCCTTGCTCATACTCCGAATAGCCAGGGTATCGATCAGGTTTTGTTCTTTCGTACCACTCACATCCGCCAGTAATTGATTCATAGACTGTGCGGTAGATTTTCTGTCTCGCGTATCCATCTTGTAACCAAAGCGCCGGATGATATTTTCCAGTGCGGCGATCTTTTCGTCATCCGGTTCGTCATGCACCCGATACACGAAGGTTTTTGAAGGATTTTGTTTCCCAATGTACTCGGCAACACTTCGATTGGCAAGTAACATAAACTCTTCAATGAGCTTGTTGGCGTCCTTGCTTTCTTTAAAATATACACCTTCCGGAATATTGAAATCATCCAACAAGAACTTTACCTCGACCTTGTCAAAAGAAATAGCGCCATTTTTCATCCGCCCACTTCGAAGGATCTTAGCCATTCGATCCAATTCTACCACTGCCGCTGCTATGGGAGGATCCACATCATAAGATTTTCCGGTCAGTGATATGTTCTTCGGAATGGTAACCGTATCCGGATGCTCTATCAAATGCTGAGCTTCTTCGTAGGCAAATCGAGCATCACTATAAGTAACTGTTCTCCCAAACCATTGGTTCACAACTTTAGAATCAGGAGTCATTTCAAACAACGCCGAAAAGGTATATTTCTCTTCATGAGGCCTTAAGGAACATGCATTATTAGACAATACTTCCGGTAACATAGGCACTACGCGATCTACCAGGTAAACAGAAGTTGCTCTTTCAAAAGCTTCGTCGTCCAGGACAGATCCGGGTCTCACATAATGAGAGACATCTGCAATATGGATCCCCACTTCGTAATTGCCGTTTTCCAACTTCTGGAAAGAGAGTGCATCATCGAAATCTTTAGCATCCTTGGGATCAATCGTAAAGGTAAGTACCTCTCGCATATCCCTTCTTTTCTTTATTTCTGAATCCTTTATGGAAGTATCCAATTGGTTGGCAAAAGTCTCTACCTCATGAGGAAATTCATAGGGTAGTCCGTATTGAGCGAGGATGGCATGAATCTCGGTATGGTGTTCGCCCGGTTTACCCAGAACTTTGATAATACTTCCTACAGGAGAATCACTGTTGGCTTCCCAACCTTCCATCTTCACCAGCACCTTATCGCCATTTTCAGCCTTGTTGATCTTACTTTTTGGAATAAAAATGTCGGTATACATTCCATATCCCGAAAGGTCCACGAAGGCAAAATTTGGAGAAATATCTATGGTACCTACAAATTCCGTTCGTTTGCGCTGCAAGATCTTGGTGATCTCACCCTCTGTTTTTCCTCCTCGTTTTCTTTTGAAAACATATACTTCTACCACATCACCCTTAAAGGCACGGTTCAAGTTCTTTTGCTTTACCACAATATCGTGCTCCATTCCATCGACCATCACATATCCCTGGCCACGTGCATTAACATCAAGGATACCTGTATGATAGTTCATGGAAGGGCTCAGAACAAATTTCCCTCGATCGATCTCCTGGAGGGTACCTTTTCCTTGTAACCTCTTAAGCGATTTTATGATCTGGTTTCGGCTGTTGGCATCAGAATGGCCAAGTTTGGCGGCGATTTGTTTGTAGTTGAAGCTTTGGGATCGATTCTTTCGAAATACTTCTATGATGCTTTGGGAGAGTCCTTCTATATTTTTATTCTTTCTTCTTTTCTTCCTTTTCGGCATAATACGTGCTAATAAACATCAAAAGTACACTTAATAACCGAATAGGTTTCAAGATTATACAAAGATTTAATACTTACATAAAACGGTAGAACTTTTCAGTCCCCTTATTAATTTTGTAACTTAGTATAGATGAACGATTACACGACCATAGCCATTTTTACCTACCCAAGTGAATATACGGTACTGCGTCATTTATTGGAGCAGAACCGGATCCGATTTGTATTTGAGAATGAAACCATGATCGGTGTTCTTCCCTTTCACTCCAACGCCATCGGAGGTATTCGACTAAAAGTTCACATCGAAGATGAAGCCATTGCCAGGGAAATTCTCGGTAACT
>JBCCHR010000355.1:0-3525 GCA_039028655.1 Bacteroidota bacterium | reverse complement strand
GGACATTATCGGGACGGCCATTGGCACTACCAATCTGGTAGACAATCAGTTACTTATCACCATGATCTTTTTGGGCCTCGGGATAGGACCGCTGTTCTTTGGTCCGTTGTCGGATGCCCTGGGTAGAAAACCGGTGGTGTACCTCGGTTTTGTCATTGCCGTGATCGCCAGTTTTATCTGTGTGTACGCCCAAAGCCTCGAGGTGATGATCGCCGGTCGAATTTTACAGGGAATTGGCCTTTCTGCCCCTCGAACCATCGCCATTGCCATCATTCGGGACCGTTACAGCGGCGATTATATGGCCCGGATCATGTCGTTCGTAACAGTAGTTTTCCTGCTCATTCCCATCATTGCACCTGCCCTTGGAAAGCAGGTTTTGGATCATTACGATTGGCAAAGTATCTTCCATGTGCAAGTGATCATCAGTGTATTGGTGTCGCTCTGGTTTTGGCGCAGACAGCCGGAGACCCTGGCCGATGAGCACCGGGTTCGATTTTCGAACAAGCTGATTTACGCCGGATTCCGGGAAGTACTACGGCACAGACATACCATGGGATATACCATCATTTCAGGATTTATCGTTGGTTCTTTCCTGGTGTACCTGAGCAGTTCGCAGCAGATTTTTCAATTGCAATACGGACTGGTCGATGAGTTCCCGTACATTTTTGCAGGTCTTGCTGTGGCGATAGGCTCAGCTATCTTTCTCAACGGGTCGGTTGTGGTGAAACTAGGGATGGAACGCTTGGTAACCTGGGCACTCATCGGCTTTTTCATCATCTCGCTCATTTATGTAGTACTGTTTTTCAATGCTGAAAATCCACCCGTGCTGGTGCTGTTGGCCTTCTTCGCCATGCAATTCTTTGCGATCGGTTTTCTCTTCGGAAACCTGCGCGCACTGGCCATGGAGCCATTGGGGCACATTGCCGGGATCGCAGCAGCCATCACCGGATTTATTTCCACCATCATGGCCGTTCCTATCAGTACATTTATTGGTCGTTTCGTGACCGAGTCCGCCCTACCCATCTTTGTCGGATTCCTAATTTGTGGTACTATCTCGGTGGCGTATTTGTTTTTTCTGAAGAAAAGTAAATCGTGAGTGGTGATTCGTGATTTGTGATCGGTACTCCGTGCTTTGTGCTTCGTGCTTGGCGCTGTCTCACTCCATCAAATTCCTGCTATCATACACCCGTATGCTGTCGATCAGGTTTTTGGTGTTGGCCAGGAAGGTTTTATGGGCCGGATCGGTGTCGTATTGCTTCATTTTTTCTTCGGAAGTAAATGCGACGATAAAGCTGTAATGGTAGCTAGATTCTACTACTGGTCGCAATGACGGTACCACCTTTCCGAAGTGAAAGAGCTTGGCGTAAGGAAGGTCGTGGATGAATTGTTTCATCTCTGTTTCGAAGGCTTCACGATCAGCATCATTATTGGGGTTCTTCAACCACACATAGACCGAATGCACATAGTCCCCATATTCCTGTGTTTCTTGGAACACCTCTTTTTCCGAGGCAGTCATTTCCTCCACCGACTTTGTTTTGTTGGTATTGCAGGCCAAAACACACAGGCCAAAAATTACAAATACAGTTTTTCTTATCATGTTTTTTTTGGTGATTAGTGAATAGTGAATAGTGAATAGTGAATGGTTTTGATTGTTGAATATTGCTCATTGAATATTGAATTTTCAGCGCTGACTTCCGACTTCGATCTTCGTGCTTCGTGCTCCGCGCTTCAAGCTATCCAAAACACCCCCCTTAACCCCCCTCAAGGGGGGAATTGCTCATTGAACATTGAATCTTGACTTCGATCTTCGAACTCCGTTCTCCGTGCTTCATGCTTTCCCCATCCTCCGTAGCTTTTCGGCCTCCGTAGCCTTGCTACTTTGGCGAAGGAGGCTAGCGAAGGAGGACTCCCCCTAAATTACTATTTTTGAAACAACAAATCGCAAACCATCATGACCATTCAACAAATAGTGCTTCTCATGCTCATTGCGCCCTTGCTTACTGCCTGTCCCAAGGATCCTTACGACGACACCGTTCTGGTATTCGCCAAGACCGATGGTTACGTCCACGAATCCATTGCTGCTGGGATGAGTGCTCTGGTGCGTATGGGGTACCTGAATGAGTTCAACGTGGAGACTTCGCAGGACGCTTCGCTGTTTACTTCGGAAAACTTAAAAAGGTTCAAGGCTGTGGTGTTCTTGAATACTACGGGAGACATTCTCAATAACGAACAAGAGGAGGCTTTTCAGCAATACATACAAAACGGAGGTGGCTTCGTGGGCATTCACGCCGCAGCCGACACCGAATACGATTGGCCTTGGTATGGCAAATTGGTGGGTGCCTATTTTGAGTCGCATCCGGACCAGCAGACCGCGAGGATCGACGTCATCGATCGCTCACACGGCTCAACGCAGCACTTGCCGGAGATTTGGGAACATTTTGACGAATGGTACAACTACAAGCAGATTAGCTCGGATATTAAAGTGTTGGCCACCTTGGACGAAGACTCGTACAAGGGCGGGAACAATGGCGATTTCCATCCCATTGCCTGGTACCAGGAGTTTGACGGTGGACGCATGTTCTACACGGGTCTGGGTCATGTGAGCGAGGTATACAAGAATGAAAAATTCTTAACACATCTTTTGGGTGGGATCGAATACGTGATGGGCAGATAAATAGTATCTTAGTCGTATGAATCGCTCCTCCTCCTTTCTTTTTTGCATTCTTCTTTTGTCGGTGTGTGCTCCTGCTTGGACACAGCCCATTTCCGTAAACCAAAGCGAGGCTGAAATTTCGTTCTACTTCATCGACGATGAAGTGGACGGTACCATGGGCGGATTTGAGTTCACGGGTGATATCGATCTTAGTAACCTGCCGGGTTCTGCTTTTTCCGGAGCCGTCGCCACCCGCACACTCGACACCAATAATTGGCTTCGCAGCAGGCATTTGCGGGCAAGAAAGTATTTTAATGCCAAGGACCACCCAAAGCTTATTTTTGAAAGCACTTCGGTGTCGGGTGTGAAAGAAGGGTTCCAGGTTATTGGCACCCTGGAGATCAAAGGGATCGAACGGGAAGTGAATTGGGTGTTTACCAACAATGGCACTGCCCTTACCGGAACTACGCAGGTAAATACCCAGGATTATAATATCTCCATCCACACCAAGCGGGAACGCAACGAGGTAAAGATCACCGTTCGACTCCCCTATTCCTTATAAAATAAAGAACGACCACACTTAGGGCAAAAGGTGCGATCGCTCTTCGTCACTCGGCCAACCAAGCAGCCGAAGGTTCCGGGGGTAATTAACCATTAAGGTTACAACCAAAATGGCAGGTGGTTGCCCCCATCCCCTTTTGGATTACTCAAGGCGTAGATTGGAGAATATGGCTTTTGGTAATTGAAAATGGTGCAAGGAATGGCCAGTGTGATGGTTTCATGCGAGGTGTTTTAAGTTTGTCACTTCTTAAAACGTAAAAAGGGGTAGCCATAGTATAATGCGTCGCCACATTTGATCATCAAGCCATGTG
>JBCCHR010000354.1:0-3526 GCA_039028655.1 Bacteroidota bacterium | reverse complement strand
GTATGGAAATAATACCCGCCTGGGTTTCGGAAACCCCTAGTATTCGTGAGATAAGCACAGGGCCAAATTCACTAACGGTTGCGCGAAGCCGCACCCCGTTCTGTTCGGACAACGAAAGGATCTCTACAGGGAAATTCTGTGCTTCGAAAGGTAAGCCAATGGCGGCATGACGTTCGTCGATCTTGGGATGTCCCGGGCTGGGTTTTGCGATCCCACTCAGGTCGCCTTTCATATCCATCAGCAGTACCGGCACTCCTTTGTTGGAGAGGTTCTCTGCCAGTATTTGAAGTGTTTTTGTTTTTCCCGTACCCGTGGCACCGGCGATGAGCCCGTGACGGTTCATGGTTTTCAATGGGATCTTCACCAGCGCATTGGTCACCGTTTCACCTTCGAGCATCGCTGCTCCCAGGGTTATCGCTTCTCCCTTGGTGGTATATCCCTCATTGATATAATCAAAGAACACTTGTTGGTCTGCCATGATCAAAAAATTTTGATAAAAATAAGGATTGTCGGTAAGCTTGTAAAATATTACGTATTTTAAATTCTGATAAAGCAATTCTTTTCGACCAATTCAAAACCAAACCCTATGAACCTCTTCAGAATACTCCTTCTTTTTGTTTTCTTCGGAAGCATGAGTTGCGGTGAGCACCAGGAATCGCATGGCTCCGACCTATCTAATTCCGCAGCCCAAAATGATTCCGCAGAAAAAACTACAGCCCCCATCTTCCATGCCTCGCATGAGCCTTCGAGGAAAGACCGGCCGTTTAGTGATGCTGTACAGGTAGGAAATACCTTCTACCTCACCGGGCAGATCGGTCTCAACCACAAGACCGGCGAAATGGCTGAAGGTGGGATCGAAGCCGAGACCCGGCAAACACTGGAGAACATTAAGGATGTGCTCGCCCACCATGGGCTCACCATGCAGCAAGTGGTAAAAGCGACGGTGATCCTGGATACCATTGCCGATTTCGGCGCATTCAACGACATCTATGTCACTTATTTTCCCCAGAAACCTGCACGTACCACCTTCGCCGTTGAAGATCTGGCCAGGGGCGCTAAGATCGAGATCGAGGTGGTGGCCATTGGTTACGAAAACCAGTAGCTGCTGGCTTAAATAAGACGCCTGGAGCAATGTAGAACTCGATACTTTGCGCTATTTTTGCAGCATGATCAAAGAAGTGCAACAACAGGTTGACGCCGGTACCATGTTACCGCTCATGGAAGAGTTCTACACCATCCAGGGAGAGGGTTATCACAAGGGTACTGCTGCCTATTTCATTCGGGTAGGAGGTTGCGACGTGGGTTGTCATTGGTGTGATGTAAAGGAGAGCTGGAACCCCGATCTGCATCCACCTACGGGCATAGAGGCCATTGCCGGCAATGCCGAAAAATACAGCAAAACCATTGTAGTGACCGGTGGAGAACCGCTTATGTGGGATATGGGACCACTTACAAGCATGCTCAAGCGAAAGGGCCTGCAAACCCATATCGAGACTTCTGGTGCCTATGAGTTGAGTGGAGAATGGGATTGGTTTTGCTTGTCACCAAAGAAACGAAAATTACCTACCGAAAAAGCCTACCAGGTGGCCGATGAGCTTAAAGTGATCGTATACAACAAGGACGATTTCCGCTTTGCCGAAGAACAGGCTGCCAAGGTGGGACCCAATTGCAAATTATACCTGCAACCCGAATGGAGCAAGCGGGATAGGATGATCCCTCAGATCGTCGACTATGTCATGGAGCACCCCAAATGGGTGGTTTCGCTGCAAACGCACAAATACCTGAACATTCCTTAATTGCCGAGCGCCCGATGGAAAATTCCACCGGGCGTTCGAGGTAATAAACTATCTAACTTTTATTTATTTCGTAAAGGGAACGGTCACTCGAACGGTGCCCCATCCAAGGTGCATATCCACACCCTTGTCTGAATCGTCGAAGGCGATAGAGAAGGCCTCTACCGAGTCGCTATCGTTGCTACAGGGCACGGTAATACGCGCCACATCATTGGCCTCGTTATAGAAATAGGATCCCCAAACATTGAGGTCTGTACTAATCACAGCGGTCCATTCGTTGTCACCCGGAATCGTGTAGAAGGTATAGGTTCCGGCTTTCACGGTGGTGTCGCCTAATTTCATGTCGACATACAGGGTCAATTCGGCGGCTTCGTTGGCCCCGGTTCTCCAAACTTTTCCGTTAGGTGCGAGTTTGGCAACTTCGCGTCCCTTTAGCTGCGGACGGCTGTATACGATCTTGATCAATTTGTCGGCATTTCGGTAGTCACTCGGGTAGGCAGCTGCGTCCATTGGGCTCACGTCCATTTTCGAGAATTTCTGGGCTTCAGCATTCCAACTGAAACAAAGGGTAAATGCGATGAGTAGTGCGGTAATAATAGATGTTCTTTTCATGAGATTGATTTTATGGAATAAAGTTACTTTTTCTTGCTTCGGAAACCCATAATATTATGTGAAAATTTAGGGTGAATTGCAAAAAATAGGTCGGAGTTTCCCGGAATTACTTACGCAATTTTTGAAGTTTTTTTTGAGGGTGAATTATGTAGGGAATTGTCCACAAATTTTTGTTAATAACTTCAGTGCTTAATATCGCCTAAACCCTTGAATTTATTGGTGATTTGGTTATATTTGCTTGTGATCAGAAAATTGAATCAAACTAGCTAAAATTTATGAGCGACGAACAGAAAAAAGGCAAGTATGGAGCCGACAGTATTCAGGCGTTGGAAGGAATGGAACATGTACGCATGCGTCCGTCCATGTATATTGGTGATGTCGGGGTGCGCGGATTGCATCATTTGGTGTATGAAGTGGTCGATAATTCGATCGATGAGGCCATGGGTGGCCATTGCGATACCATAGAGGTCTGGATCAATGAGGACAACTCGATAACTGTAAAAGACAACGGCCGGGGAATTCCGGTCGACATACATAAAAAAGAGGGCGTTTCCGCCCTGGAAGTAGTCATGACGAAGATCGGGGCCGGAGGGAAGTTCGACAAGGACTCTTACAAGGTTTCCGGTGGACTTCACGGTGTTGGAGTGTCTGTGGTGAATGCCTTGTCGGCCAACCTTAAAGCCACTGTCTACCGCAATGGCAAGATCTGGGAACAAGAATACGAGCGAGGAAAGACCCTGTATCCCGTGAAAACGGTTGGCGACACCAAGGAACGTGGTACCATGGTCACCTTTAAGCCGGACGAGCAGATCTTCCAGCAATCACTAGTGTACAATGCCGACACCCTGTCGAGTCGTCTGCGTGAACTTTCCTTCCTCAACAAGGGAATCACGATTTACTTTACAGACAAGCGCGAAAAGGGAGAGGACGGCGAGCCGGAGCGTATGAAGTTTTACAGTGATGACGGTTTAAAGGAATTTATCCGTTTCCTGGACGGGAACCGCGAACCACTTATTGGTGAAGTGATCGCCATGGAAGGCGAGAAGAACGGGATCCCGGTGGAGGTGGCGATGATCTACAACACCTCCTTTAACGAGAACCTGCATTCCTATGTGAACAAT
>JBCCHR010000353.1:0-3530 GCA_039028655.1 Bacteroidota bacterium | reverse complement strand
TTCCTGGACCCGGACAAGCCTACAACACCGTCCACCATATTGGGACAGACCGTGACCACAAACGTCAAAGGGCTCACCGTGGCACACTGGAGCAGAACACTGGAAGACAATACCTGGACCAAAACGTACAGCTTTTACGACTTTATGGGTCGACCCATACAGTCACATAACAAGAACCAGCTTGGAGGATACACCAAAGTGGAGAGTGAGTACGATTTCCGTGGAAAGGCCAACAAAAATGTGACCCGACAGAAGCGATTGGCAACAGACACGGAGCTTATGATCACCGACCGATTTGTCTATGACCATGTGGAACGAACCCGTGCACAGTACCAGCAAACGAACAGCGATCCCGAAAAACTGATTAGTGGGTATCTTTATGATGCCGTTGGACAATTGCTTGTGAAATACATCGAGCCTCAGGACCTAACATTCGGCTATGAGCCTGCTTCCAGTAAGGGAGGAAAATCCTCCGGGTATCAACTTAAGGATATTCACGCCTTGCAAAAGATCGACTATAAATATAACACCCGAGGATCACTTACCGAGATCAACGACGTGGATGATTTTAATGAAACGAATGGAAGTGATGACGTATTTGCGTACAAGATCAACTTCGATAACGTGGAAGGTTTTGTTGGTTCCGAATTTGAGTTGAATTATAACAATAACATTACCCAGGTTCTTTGGAAGACGGCAAACGACAATGTAAAGCGCAACTACAAGTACACCTATGACGCATTGAATCAGTTGAAATCGGCCGATTTTTCCTCATCGTCTTACGACCTGGAGAGTGTCACATATGATAAGAACGGAAACATCCTGTCACTCGACAGGAAGACACTTACCGGTTATCAAAACTTCAGTTACCATTACAACAACGGCAACCAGCTCACCAGTGTTACTGGAGTCGAAATGGTAAGCGGTACCGAAACAGGTGTGAACAAGGTCTTTACATACGACGCTAATGGTAACATGACGAGCGATTTGGATAAAGGGATCACATCGATCACTTATAATCACCTCAATTTGCCCGAAAGCGTGAATTTCTCCACTGGAGAAGTGATCGAATACGACTATGACGCTTCGGGCATCAAATTGCAAAAACGATTTATCGATGGATCGACCACAACGACCACCGACTACATCGGTGGCACGCAATACGTGAATACAGTGTTGCAATTCATCCAACAACCCGAAGGATATGCGGCGCCCGATGGAAGTGGCGGATTCGACTATGTGTATAACTACACGGACCATTTGGGCAACATCAGGCTTTCCTATCACGATACCAATGGTGACGGAAGAGTCGCCGTTAGTGAGATCGTAAAGGAGAGAAACTACTACCCCTTCGGACTTACGCATAATTACAACACCGGAGTGTTATCTCTTGGAACCATGTTCCACTTTGAGTTCAATGGTCAAGAACTGCAGTCTGAAAACGGTTTGGCATGGTTGGACTTTGGGTCACGTAACTACGATCCCGAATTGGGAAGATGGTTCAATCCAGATCCGATGGGGCAATTTAATTCGCCCTATGTATATGCGTTCAATAATCCGGTGACCATGGTCGATCCGGATGGCGAATTTGCCTTTACCGCAGTGCTCATAGGGGCCATTATTGGAGCTACCACTGGAGCTGTTGCCTATACTGTATCGGCTATTCAAACCGGCGATTGGTCGCTGGGAGGATTTCTGGGAGCCACTGCCGGAGGAGCACTGGCCGGGGCAATTGGAGGGGCTCTTGCTCCGAACGCCTTGCCGGCGGTCCTAACGCAAGGCAAGATGCTTGGCTATGCCGCTGGGGCCGGACTGAGTACGTTCTTCCCCTCGCTCACCATTCCGCTGGGAGAAAACTTCAGCATAGGGATATCCCCCGCGATTGCATTTGGTAATGCAGGAGGATTGGGTGCCAACGTGAGTGCCAATGCCAGTGTTGGTGAATTCCATACATCAGTTGGATTTGGGACTACATATTTCACCAAGGCCCATGGAACAGGTGCTTCCGGATTGGAAACAAGAGTTTCGGCGGCGATTGGTTATTCCAGTGATAACTTCTCTACCACTCTGTATACGACGAGTTTCAAGGATGCTCAACTTGGCACACAGCAAGTAGGTTGAATTGGGCTCAAAATAGGTGATTTTGGTTTCCGATATGAAAATGATGATGGCCCACCGTTCGATATTTTCCATAATAAGATATGGGCGGGTGGAACCGATCAATTCAGGACTACTGCTGTGAGCGTAAGTTACAAGGAGTTTTCTATTGGGCTCAACTTATTCACGGGGAACAGAGATTATGACGGACCCGTTTCCGAACCCTATACCGATGAATACGGACAACATTTCCCACATGGTGCGGTAGAAACACCCGGAGCAAACAAATATCGTCTTGGTGCCTTCTACGCCTCGTATAACGGGAATAGATTTGGAATCAATTCGGAACGGGTACGCCATCTGGCTCAGAACAAATTCGCGCATGGATTGCTTGCGCCACAAGCGTATTTCAAAAATATGAGTTGGACCGTAAATTCGTATTATCAGTATCAATCGCCCAATCCATTCACGCTTTGGTAACAACTTTTGTTTGATGCCAAATGTGGTGCAAATACACCACCAAGTGGAGAGGAAATGGAAGTGTTGATCCCTGCAAGAGCCTTTTTCGTTTTGAAAAAGGCTCTTGTGATTTGATGCACAATGTATTCCGCAGAAAAAAACTAGATATGTGGTTGAAATCTCAAGCCCTAGTAATGACAATTCCAGAACCTAACCCTTCGTTCACATCAGTGTTTAAAGATATCCGGGTAGCGAATCTGGAAATTCAACACTGCTCATAAAAGAAAATGATTAAAGGAACATTTTGGTTTTGCTGAAACCCAAGGACTGAATGCGTTTACTCTGGCCAAATTTTGGCAAAGATTTCTATGCTTTCGGGTAAGAAAAGATGAAATCGAACACATCTGTTTGAACCATCTGATTTTTATCAACCTGTTGGGTTCACATAATCAACTTTAAAAATGAATTTTATGAAGATCAATGTATTTGTCATAGTCGCTATGCTATGCTCTGGTGTCACTTTTGCCCAAATAAACTCGGGCCCTGGAGCAACTTCCGAGTTTGCAGCGCCTACCATCACTCCGGTTTCGCCAGAATCCGGCAAAATGACCCAATATGGAAACGTCCCTGTAAATATGAGCGCAGGGCAAATGAGTTTCCAAGTTCCCATCTACGAAATTCCTATTAAAGGAGGATACTCATGGCCCATCAATCTAAACTACCGTTACGCCGGATTAGTTCTTGAGGCTAAGCCTTCTTTATCAGGTCTTGGTTGGCTGCTATCCGGAGGTGGAGCGATAACAAGAGAAGTTAGAGGTGTTCCAGATGGTAACCCCTATGGCATCTTTGGCACGGAGAACGGAGATCTTGTAACTCCACTTGTGAATAACGAAGATATTACTGCCGCAGAAGCTGAGGCCGTAGTGAATGGAACTGCCGATACTGAACTTGACAAATACAACGTAAATGTTGGC
>JBCCHR010000352.1:0-3568 GCA_039028655.1 Bacteroidota bacterium | reverse complement strand
GCCTCGGCTGCACGTTCGTCCATGTTACGGATCTCCTCTTTCTGCTCGTTGAGCTTTTGTTTGGGTCGTACCGCCTGGGCCTCGCGTATTTGTTGTTGGTTTTCCTGCGGCAATTCTCCTTTGAACAGGAAGGACAGTACATCTTTGTTCACCTTTTCTATCATGGCCTTGAAGAGCTCGAAAGCTTCAAACTTATAGATCAGCAGAGGATCCTTTTGTTCGTGAACGGCCAGCTGCACGGATTGTTTCAGCTCGTCCATTTTGCGAAGGTGGGTTTTCCAGGCGTCATCAATAATGGCCAAGGTAATGTTCTTCTCAAAATCGGTGACCAGTTGCTTTCCTTCCGTTTCGTAGGCCTTCTCCAGGTCGGTGGCCACGTTCAGTGTTTTGATACCATCCGTAAAGGGAACCAGAATTCGTTTGTATTTATCCTTTTGGGTCTCATATACATTTTTGATCACAGGAAACGCCATTTCTGCGTTTCGGGCCATCTTATTGTTGTAATGCTCGTAGGCTGCTTTGTACACTCTTCCGGTGATCTCCGTGGTGCTCACATCTTTGAACTCGTTCTCGGATACCGGTGAGCTCATCGAGAAGTAACGGATCAACTCGAACTCGAAGTTCTTGTAGTCGTCGGCCAGCTTGTTTGATTCGGTGATCACTTCGGCCGTGTCGTAGATCATATTGGCGATATCAACTCGCAGTCGCTCGCCAAACAGCGCATGATAGCGTCGCTTGTAAACCACTTCCCGCTGGGCATTCATCACGTCGTCGTATTCGAGCAGGCGCTTACGAATTCCGAAGTTATTCTCTTCCACCTTCTTCTGGGCACGCTCGATCGATTTTGAGATCATCGAATGCTGGATCACTTCGCCTTCTTTCAAGCCCATGCGGTCCATCATTTTGGCAATTCTATCACTACCAAACAAACGCATCAGGTTGTCCTCCAACGATACGTAGAACTGCGAACTTCCGGGATCACCCTGTCGACCACTACGTCCACGAAGCTGTCGGTCCACACGACGCGAATCGTGTCGCTCGGTACCTACGATTGCAAGACCACCGGCGTCCTTCACAAGGTCGGTCAATTTGATATCGGTACCACGACCCGCCATGTTGGTTGCGATGGTTACCACTCCCGCATCACCCGCTTCGGCAACAATATCGGCCTCTTTTTTATGCAGTTTCGCGTTGAGAACGTTGTGTGGCACGTTTCGAATGCTCAGCATACGGCTCAACAGTTCCGAGATCTCCACCGAGGTAGTACCAATTAGCACCGGACGACCTGCATTGGATAGCTCGGTAACCTCATCGATCACCGCGTTGTACTTTTCTCTTTTGGTTTTGTAGATCTTGTCGTCGCGATCCTTTCGCGCGATAGGACGATTGGTTGGGATCTCCACCACGTCGAGCTTGTAGATCTCCCAAAGTTCACCGGCTTCGGTCACTGCCGTACCGGTCATTCCCGCTAATTTACGGTACATTCGGAAGTAATTCTGAAGGGTAACCGTTGCAAAGGTTTGGGTCACGGCTTCGATCTTCACATTTTCCTTGGCCTCGATCGCTTGATGAAGTCCGTCACTATAACGACGGCCATCCATGATACGACCGGTTTGCTCGTCGACGATCATTACCTTGTTGTCCATCACTACATATTGATCGTCTTTTTCGAACATGGTGTAGGCTTTCAACAGCTGGCTCATGGTGTGGATGCGTTCGCTCTTCACTCCAAAGTCGCGAAACAAATCCTCTTTGAGTTCTGCTTGTTCTTCCGGACTAATATCCATGGCCTCGATCTTCGCGATCTCCGTGCCCATTTCGGGCATGATAAAGAAATCGGGATCTTCCTTACCGGACAGGAATTCCACTCCTTTGTCGGACAGGTCTACCTGGTTGGTCTTCTCATCGATCACAAAATACAGCTCGGCGTCCACCTTCGGCATTTCCCGATTGTTATCGGCCATGTAGAAGTTCTCGGTTTTCTGAAGGATCTGTTTCACCCCTTCTTCCGATAAAAATTTGATCAATGCTTTGTTCTTCGGAAGACCACGATATACACGTAGTAACTGGAATCCACCTTCCTTGGCATCTCCTTCCCGTATAAGTCGTGTTGCCTCCGAAAGAACCCCGGTGAGGTATTTTCGTTGTACCGCAACCAGTTCGGCGATCTTTGGTTTTAATTCGTTGAATTCGTGCCGATCTCCTTCCGGAACTGGCCCGGAGATGATCAGGGGAGTACGAGCATCGTCGATCAATACACTGTCTACCTCATCCACGATGGCGTAGTGATGGGGTCGCTGCACCAGGTCCTTGGGAGCATGCGACATATTATCACGGAGGTAATCGAAACCAAATTCGTTGTTGGTTCCGTAGGTTACGTCTGCGTTGTATGCGTTTCTTCGAGCTTCGCTATTGGGGCGATGGTTGTCGATACAGTCCACGGTAAGTCCGTGGAATTCGAATATGGGTGCCATCCAGGCGCTGTCTCGTCGTGCCAGGTAGTCGTTCACGGTCACCAGGTGAACCCCGTTTCCAGCCAGGGCATTGAGATAAACAGGCAGGGTAGCGACCAGCGTCTTTCCTTCCCCTGTTTGCATCTCGGCCACCTTTCCCTGATGGAGGGCAACACCTCCAACCAGTTGCACATCGTAATGTACCATATCCCAGGTTACTTCTTTACCGGCAGCGTCCCAGGAGTTTTTCCAGACGGCCTTTTCACCATCCAGGGTTACATAATCCTTGGAGCCGGAAAGCTCTCGATCGTAGGCAGAGGCCTGCACCGTGAGTGTCTCGTTGTCTCTAAATCGTTTGGCTGTTTCCTTGATCACCGCAAAGGCTTCAGGAAGAATATTGTTAAGGGATTTTTTTTCGATCTCGTATCGGTCCTGGATCAGTTTGTCGATCTGGTTGTAGATCTCCTCTTTCTGGTCGATGTCTTCTTCGGCATCGGCATCGGCCTCCAGGGCATCGATCTGGTCCTGCACCTCTTTTTGATCGTCCTTGATCGTCTTTCTGAAGAAATCGGATTTGGCTCGAAGCTCGTCCAGCGAAAGACTTTCGATCGAAGCTTCATGTTTTTTTATCTCATCTACAATAGGTTGGATCTCTCCGATATCCTTTTTGGATTTATCTCCTACAAATACTTTTAATACGTTGTCTAAAAGTCCCATATCACTTAATTGGTTTACGGCTCAAGGTCCGGAGCGTGCCGGATTTTTCAAGGGCAAAAAAACTGTAAAAAAACCAGAAAGCCAAGCGCTTTAACGGTTTTAATGCTTCAGTATTGAGCCAAAAAAAGTCTCAATGTTTGAGACTTTTTCAGTTAATTTTATTCAAAGGTCGCTATTAAAACGATGCTGTTGATTATTAATATTCATCTTCGTTCCACAGATAATCATCGTCTGTGGGGTAGTCCGGCCAAATTTCTTCGATCGAGTCGTACGAATCGCCTTCATCTTCAATCGCTTGCAAATTTTCTACAACTTCCAGAGGAGCTCCTGTTCTAATTGCATAATCGATCAATTCATCTTTCGTGGCCGGCCAGGGCGCATCACTTAAATAGGATGCT
>JBCCHR010000351.1:0-3580 GCA_039028655.1 Bacteroidota bacterium | reverse complement strand
CGACAAACCTCGACCTCCCAGATACAATTCGCCAATCACATGGTTTGGCACAGGTTTTAATTCCGAATTGAGCACATAGGCTTCCATATTCGCAATAGGAGTACCAATGGTAATAGCGCGTGGGTTGATCACCTCTTTTACAATACAGCCTACGGTAGCTTCGGTGGGGCCGTATTCGTTGTATATTTTTATGTTAGGGTTGAGTCGTTGGAGTTCGATCACCTGCTGCCCGGTAAGTACATCACCCCCAACAATAGCCAATTCGATCGTCGTTTGCTCCATTTCCAGGGATGCCAGAACACCAATGTGCGCCGGTGTGAGCTTGATACATGAGATTTCCGAATTTGCATAGTCGTTTAAAACCTGTACCACATCCCGATCGTTGCCTTGCATCTTC
The DNA here is from genome assembly GCA_039028655.1 of Bacteroidota bacterium. Taxonomy (GTDB): domain Bacteria; phylum Bacteroidota; class Bacteroidia; order Flavobacteriales; family Flavobacteriaceae; genus Aureisphaera. Next base: position 3,183 of record JBCCHR010000351.1, on the reverse strand, counting down.
AAAGTACCACCGGTAATCAACGGCAAGAACATACTGGTGATGGTAAGGTCGAAACTAATCGAGGTAAACAGGCCAAAATCGTTGTTGCTAAGCGCATTGCCTAAATAAGTCTCCTTTGCCCAATTCAAGTAGTTGTTCAGTGAAGCATGCTCTATCATGACACCTTTCGGAGTTCCGGTAGAACCTGAAGTATAAATCACATAAGCAAGTGTAGCACCATCAACTTCGGGGAGTTGGATGCCTTGGTCGACCGAAATTGCGTCGAACTCGACATCGATGGATAGCAATGCAAAATCGGCTTCAGAATAATCAAAAATAAAGGCAGTCGTAGTTATGAGCAGGCCTATAGCAGCATCGTCGATGATATATTGTTCTCGTTCTGAAGTATAGGACGGATCGATCGGAACAAACGCACATCCTGCCTTGAGTACGCCCAATATGGCCACCATGAGTAGCGGACTGTGATCCATTTTGATCCCAATGTGAGTGCCAGGTGACATGTTGAGTTCCCCGACTAATTTCTGAGCAAGGCATGTGGACCATCGATCCAATGTTTCGTAATCCAAGTGCTCGTCGAAAAGGCTTACTACCTGCCGTGTTGGGTAATCTACGGCAGTCTTCGAGAACATGCCTAATACGGTCTCGTCTTCGGCCTCGACCATGGGTACTCCTTTCGAGCGTTCCAATATCTTTTTTCGCTCCTTTTCGGTGACCAATTGCAATTCCGAGATGCGGTTTTCGAAGCATCCCTCCAAATTGCTCAAGAAATGGGTGAATTGATCTACAAATTGAAAAATGATATCATCCTGGTACACATCGGTATTGTAATCCACCGTGATTCCCAGGTGTTCCGGTAATTCGGTGAAGTGAATTTCGATATCAAATTTGGCCGGTTTCTCGCCCAGATCATTGATGCGTCCTGTCAATCCCTCATCGATCTCAATGTCCACAGATTTGTGATAGTCCAGAAGCAGATCGAAAAGTGGATTTCTACTGAGGTCTCGGGAAACATTCAAATCCTCCAGCAATCGATCAAAAGGATACATCTGATGCGAGAAGGCATCCAGAACGTTCTTTTTCACAGTTTCATAAAACTCGGCAAATGTGGCGTCATGATCCACGAAATTCCGCAACACCAAGGTATTGAGGTAAAATCCTATTTGGTTTTCCAAGTCGGCGTGATCACGACCCGCTACCGGGCTACCGATCCAGATATCGCGCTGACCCGAATAATGAGAAAGCAGCACTTTGAAGGAGCTCAAAAGTAACATGAACAGACTACCTCCCTGTTCCTGGGTAAGTCGCTTCAGGCTATTCGTGACCTCGGTACCCAAGAAGGTCCTAATTCTTTTACCATTATTGGTTTTCCTGGAAGGTCTTGAGCGGTGGGAAGGCAATCCCTGTGGAACGATCTCACCTTCCAGTACCTGTTTCCAATAGGTTGCACTGGCGTCCATAGCCTCACTCTCCAGGCTCTTCAACTGCCAGGAGGCGTAGTCTTTATACTGAATTTTAAGTGGCGATAATTGCGGGGTCTTGCCAGCTTTGATCATCTCGTAGGTGGCAAAAATATCTCCGCGAAGTACCTCCATCGACCATTCATCGGTAATGATATGATGCAGGTTGTAGTACAAATGATACCGCGAAGCCGACACTTTAAAACAACTCATTCGAAACAAAGGCCCACATTCCAGATCGAAGGGCTTTATGGCATCGGTTTTTATGTAATCGGAAAGTTCCTGCTCGGCATTCTCTGAATCTGAAAGATCTACAAAGTCGATTTCCTGCGGAATTGATTCCGAAGAAAGTATCGTTTGATACACCTCACCTTCTTTGTCCATCTTGAACACAGTGCGCAATGATTCGTGTCGATCGACCACGTGCGCTACCGATTCCCTCAATATCGCAAGGTCCGAATACGCCTCCGGAAGTTCGGCGGAGAAAGGCATATTGTAGGAAACTGAAGCACTAGGAATCTGACTCGCGATCCAAAGTCGTTTCTGAGCCGAAGACAACAGATAACGATTCGACTCATCGTCGATCTTTGGAATGGGAACATACTCCGAACCTGCGCCAATAGCCCTCAAATGCGCCATGAGCTCCATTTTATGTTCCTTTAGTTGCGCCAACAGGTCTGACGGAATCTGCGCTCCATCAAAATTCACCTTGAGGTTATCGGCTTCCACCGAAATATGGATACCGTGATCGCGCAATGATTTGATTAAACTTTCCATTGAGTTGAATTAGATAAGAATTTCGTTTTTGGTCTTGGGCGTGCTTGCAAGCCATTTTCTATTGTCGATCAACAAGGCTAGCAATTCCACGGTTGGATTGTTGAAAAAGTCGGTGAGCGTGATCTGAATCGAAAACTCCTTGTTGATCTTATTGATGAGCGGGATGCCTTTGAGTGAATCGCCACCCAACTCGAAGAAATCGTCCTCTACCCCAATACCATCCATCCCAAAGAGGCCTTCGAATAATTCGATAATACGCTTTTCTGAGTCGCTCTCAGGCGCTCGGAAACTCGAATTTAAGTGCTTTCTGTTTAGTGAGGCCTTGGCTTTATTTTGGGTTTCTTTTTTGTTTTGCTGAATCGATTCGGCTTCCAGATCACGTCTTGAAACCAGTAACTGATGGGTGCGGCCGTAGGCTAGAGACCGCTGGAAGATTTCAATCAGTTCTTCCTTTTGAATCCACTCCTCCTCCGGTCTAATTCGGTCTAAATCAAGCACCAACCAGCGAGTTTCAGTAGTAACATGATGCTGTACCAAGGAATCCATCAAAGACGACGCAGCCGCATACGCACCATAGAATACACCGCCCAGGAATGAGGCCAAACTTGAAAATACCGCTATGAATCCCGGAGGGCGGTCGTTAAAAACACGGTCAAGGTTGTGTACACCCATTGGCTTGTTGCAGAAATGCTTTTCGATCACTTCTTCTGGCATTAGGCTCACCAAGGTGAGTTCCTCAGGGCGAATGTCCCTGGCGGCATGGATCACACCGTCGATGGCACCATGATCGCTCTCGATCTTTTGAACAGCTTGAGCTAGGGATGCTTCCGAATCAATAGTACCCGCTACAATAGTTACATTACTCAGGGAACCGATGGCCAGCTTTCCGTTATCCAATTCGCGTATTGCCGTAACACCATTCTCGTCCAGAATAAAAACCTGAGACTGG
>JBCCHR010000350.1:0-3583 GCA_039028655.1 Bacteroidota bacterium | reverse complement strand
CTTATCCCCGGGCCGATTGCACAGGCCAACATCTATTCAAGAACACCTATAAACAACCTAAACAATGCATCAATCATCGATTTCCGACGCACCAACCATTCTATTCGAAAAGCGAGATCAGTTTATGAACCTAGCGGAAGCATCCCTTCCAAGCTGGATCGCGACCAATGAAGAAACTTCACCCGACATTTTTAAAGAATATCAGTATCCAGTAAGTTCCTGGCCGGTAATTATCGACCAGCCGCTGATCGACCGCCTGAGCGTGATGAGCCGTAGGGTTCCACAACTTATTGCCCAAATTCCCGAACTGTATTTCAACAACAATGTAAAAGCGCTGGCCGACTACTATTTGGACGGTAATACCATGCTGGCAGAATTTGCCCTGCTCTGCCACAACAAAGGTGTTCAAGTAAGCAGTCGTCTCGATCTTACTTACACACATGATGGTTTTAAGGTGCTGGAATCTAATATTGGATCGACCATAGGCGGTTGGCAGGTACAGAGCTTCGAATCGATCATTCGAAGGTCTCACCCCGAGCTCAACAATCCGGTCACTGCCGGACGATATACTACTCGAAATATTCAATTATTGTATTTCGAGTTTTTAGTTGAAAAAACACTGGAATATGTGACCGATACCAACGGTACTGTGAATATTTTTCTCACTCTGGAAGATACCACCGAAACGGAGGTCGTTGAACAAACGTACGACCTGCTTTCCAGCTTACTTTCGGAAGCGCTTGGGAAAAAGAATTTATCCGGAGGCTTATTCTTCAAAGAACTCCGGAATCTTCGATTGGTAGGGAAGGACCTGTATTATGAAGAAGATCGCATGCATTGTGTGATCAATATCACCGGGGAGCAAATTCCTTTGGAGATATTGAAATCATTTATCATGGACCGCATTTACCTGCCGGATAATCTGGGAACCAATTTCACCAAAGACAAGCGAAACCTTGGTATCCTCAGAACTCTGGCAGAACGTGGAGCTTTTGGTGCAGACGACAATCAGTTGATTATGGAGACCATTCCGTTCACCTGTCCCGTGGAACCGTCTCAGGTTCGATTTGAAGGACAGTGCTACGATCTGGTTACCTTACTTCGCGAGCAACAAGACCGATTCGTGATCAAAGTAGCCGATGGCCGTCAGGGCATCGATGTTTATGTGGGGCGACATGTTTCTTCAGAAGCATGGGAAGAGGCCATCCAACTGGGATTGGGCGACAAGGCATTTATCGCCCAGGAATTCTGTGATTCTGTCAACTTTCTGGCTCCCAATCCCGATAACGAATGGGCAGAGCATAAGCTCATCTGGGGATCCTTTGGTTTTGGAGACACCTATGGTGGGGTATGGGTAAGAATGTCATTCATTGGTACCGATACCGGGGTGATCAACTCGGCAACAGGAGCCGTTGAGGCCATCGTTTTTGAGCACACCGATTCGTGAATTGCCGGTACTACATATTTGGCTAATAGCATCCTATAGATTGAAATACAACACGCGCTTTTATGATTCCCCCATGTTCTAACCTTCGGCTTACTGTCCATTCCATATGATAGTTTCATTCCGAAGAACATAACCTTCAACAATGATGATATGATTCATATTCTTTACGCCCTGCTGTCCCGAAAAGATTATGAAAACTCCTTGGAAAGTCAACTGCGAGCTTTCCCAGTCCAATTTCAGCAACGAGTCCTCCAATTTCGACGTTGGCAGGATACGCAGGCCACTATTTATGGCAGGCTGTTGCTCAAGAAAGGGCTGTTGGATTATTACGACCTCAGGATCAATTGGAATCAAATAACAACCGACAAGTACGGGAGGCCCTTTTTTAAAGGTATCCCGCTCGATTTTAATATTACACATTCGGGAAACATCGTGATCTGTGCGATAAGTGATACCAAACGCGTAGGCATTGATATCGAAGCGATCAACGAAATAGACATAGAAGATTTTCACGATCAAATGACCCGTAATGAGCTGAAGCATATCCAAAGCCATGATAACCCGATTCAGGCGTTCTACGAATACTGGACGCAAAAGGAAGCGGTCCTGAAGGCTAATGGCGGAGGATTGAGCGTACCGCTCAAATCGTTTGAAGTGATTAAGAACGAAGCGCTTTTGTACAAGGATCGTTGGTACGTGATTCGCCTACCCATCCACCAGGAGTATAGCTGTCATATTGCCTCTGATCGCCCTTCCAACTATATCATCGCGCATGTGGAACCACCGGAATTGAATTCACCAAATACCTCGCAAAATGAATAATACTATCCTTTTCGACACCTTCGACACCTTTATGGAAGTGGTAGACGAGGGCATGCCTGTCACCCTGGAGATCGATAAAGCGCAGTTGCCTGTCGTTTTCAAAAATTTCAATTATCCCATCAATTCCTGGCCCGTTGTGATCACGAACGAATTATCGAACGAATTGGAGCAACTAAGCGTGCAGCTTCCCAAATTGCTTCAGAAAATACCATCCTTGTACTTTGGAGATGACATTAAGAAGATCGCGAATTACTATTTCCAGGGAGATGAAATGTTGGCTCAATTCTCATTATTGTGCGCCAACAAGCTCGTTCCTGTAAGTTGCAGGCTGGACCTGGTGCTCACGGACGATGGGTATCAAGTACTAGAAGTGAATATGGGATCGAGTATAGGGGGGATGGAATTTGAAAATTTTGAACCCTTCATCCGCTCCTTACATCCACCATTGGATCGTTCGACCAATGATGGATTCTGGTCGCGGCCTACTCAGTCCATTTACATCAAATTCGTAGTGGATCAGGTGCTTGAAAATGTCTCGAGGGACCTCAAAACTCTCAATGTTTGCCTGATCGGCGAAAACGAGGACGAGCGTTATAAAGACGAGGTCACGGATTTTCACAACACCATACTCCAGAAGGAATTGGAACAGCGTGGCATGCAGGGGGAAGTGTATTTTGCTCACCTTCGCGATCTCAAATTTGTAAACAACCAACTGTACCTTAACGATACGGTGATCCATTCGGTACTCATCTTGAATTTTGCCTTGAACGGTATTTCGCCGGATGTATTCAGAGCCTTCATCTTGGATAAGGTGTATTTCCCGGATCATTTGGGGACTCATTTCTTGAGAGACAAGCGCAATCTCGCCTTGCTTCGTGAGTTGGCCCATCAAGGTAAGTTCTCATCGTTAGAGAATCAATTTATTCTGAAAAGCATACCCTGGACCCACACCATGGCGCAAAAGCAAGTTACATATCAAGGGTCGTCCTATGATCTGGTTACCTTGCTGAAGGACCGTCGAAGTGAGTTTGTAATAAAAGTAGCCGATGGATTGCAAGGGATGAATGTATTTGTTGGCAAGTTCCTTACTGCCGAAGAATGGGAGCAAGCCATTGTCCTAGCCCTTGGAGACAAGCCCTTCATTGTTCAGGAGTTTTGCAATTCCAAAGACCTGCTGGCACCCGACAACTCAAAGTCCTGGACACCGCACAAGCTGGTCTGGGGGTCATTTGGCTTTGGCGACCACTACGGTGGATGCTGGGTGCGCATGTCTCGAGTGGGTGTAGATAAAGGCGTGATCAACTCTGCCACCGG
>JBCCHR010000349.1:0-3590 GCA_039028655.1 Bacteroidota bacterium | reverse complement strand
TTGTCGATTTCACCGCCTATCCCTTTCCACATAGGGGTCTCTGGACCGGAAACCCGATTTTTATTATCCGGGGAGATAATTAAATCGTCATAAGTATATACGCAAATTACAACCGTAAATGACTTTGTTCCAAACGCTTGAGTATGGTTTTCGGTAAAGTGGTCAGAAAATTCTGTAAAGTAAAATAGGGCTACGGGAAAGCCATAAGTCTCTTGCGTAAAAAAAGGCCCTGCGAAACACAGGGCCTTTCTACTCTTACTATAAACTTCAAATTACATGCTCTCAAAGATATCTCCAATACCGGAGAATTTTGAGATATCCAGATCTCCTTGCTGGAAGGAATTGGTCATTTTTATGATCTGGTCGGGACGCATATCGTCGCAGAGCAATCGAAATACACCAAAGCCTTTTTCGGGGCTATTGGCAAAGACGATCACTTCGTCGATAGCGGTTTCTTCGCCCAGATATTTGAGGGTGAATTTCATATCGTTTGTGCTGCTCGACATCAACGTTTTGTACTTCTCCTGTCCAATGATCTTGTTCACCTGTGCCATTTCGGCCTCGTACTCGGCCATGTCTCCGTTCTTCACGGGATAGGCCACTACATTCACTTTCTTAACGGTGTTCAGAATCTCCTTCTCTTCTTCGGTAAACGAACTATTGTCGCTTTGCAGCAAGCTGGTAGCCAGATCCACCTTCAGGTAGCGATCGTCTGCCTGCTTATCCACCAGGTAGCGCTGCAGGGAGGTCTCATCGTTACAGCTCATGAGCGTGAGCATCCCTATGATGAGCGCGGTAATATATTTGATTAGTGTCATTTTGTGTTACTTTTTCTCGTTCACTTTCTTCAATTCGTCGCTACCAGGAACATTCATTTGCTTGGTAAGCTTCGAAATTTGCTTCAGGTCGATATTGCCCGTAATGCTCATTACCACGGTGCCTTCTTTCCCGTCCATCTCACCGTCGAGGAACATCAGCAACTCGCTTACATGGTTCTCGTCGGATCCCTGCTTGGAGTAGAATTTCACGTTCTTTCCTTCACTGTTCACACGCATCAACTCTTCCAATCCTGAAGAAGCCGAAACATACTTCTGGACATCGGCTTTCATTTTCGCGCCAACGGCTTCGTTTTCAGTAATAAACACCTTCATATTATCAAGGCTGTTTACCATTTCCATATAATCCTTGATGTCCGGATCATCGCTTTCAATATCAATTTGCGCGAGCAACTTGAACATGTTCTTGGTAACCACCACCGAAGTGACATCTTTCTGCCCCTCGTATGAATCGAAGGCCTGGGCCGACACCATCAACGGGGTCAACATAAATGCTATTACTACTATTGCTAACTTTTTCATTCTATTTGTTCTTTAAAAGGTTTATTTAAATATTAAGTTTTTAGATTCGTTGAATTAACCGATCATCGCCATATTCGAAACTCCCTTTGAGAATTCCTGAAGGTGTGCGATCTTCTCGGTCCCTTCATTAAAACTCTTGGAGAATAGGAACATGGTTTCCTTGGTCTTTTCAAAGGCGGCCAATGCTTCTCTTTCTTCGGAAGTCAATCCGTCCTGGGTGAGACTGTAGCCTACAACACCCACAGCGATCAAAAGCGAGGCTGCGATGCTAAGCGACCAGAATCTCTTGTTTCGTCCCGATTTTCCAATGGTGATCGTTTGCGACGTGGTCTCCTGTCGGGCCTTGTCAAATCCCATGAACAACGGGCGATACATGTCCAGGTGTGCCGGAACCGAATCTGATTTGAAAAACAAGCCTAGCTCTTTTTCCTGGTCCAAAGTGGTCGTCCCTTCGAAATAGGACTCCAACATTTTTTCAATTTTAGCTAACTCCATAGTTGTGCTTTTCAATTAATTGTTCTCGTATCGTTTTTCGAGCTCGGGACAAGGTGACCCGTATTGTGGCCTCACTCATCTCGAGAATCTCGGAAATTTCGTTGAAATCGTATTGCTCTACATCCCGCATCTGGATCACCAACCGCTGCTTTTCTGGCAGGGTTTCCATGATCTTGAAAACCAGGTCGACTGAATCGTTCGACTCTACTTTTCGTTGCAGGTTCTCATCGTTCTGATAATTGTTATGGACGATCTTCAAATTTCCTGCCTGTTTCGACTTGAGTCGGTCCAAACAGTAATTCTTGGTCATCGTTACTGCAAATGCTTCGGGATTTTTGTAGTTCTTGATACTACTCTTTCCCTTCCATAATTTCAAAAAAACTTCCTGAACGGCGTCCTCAGCTTCTTCGCTCGAGATCAAGAGACGCTTCGCAAGTCGATACAACTTATCCTTGTAAGGAAGTACGGTTGCTAAAAACTCTCTTTGTTTCATTCGTGGTTAGGTTAACTGGCTTCTGCCGTTCTAAAGTTATGACGAACCACCTCATTTTTTGTTACACAGAATGGTAAATTCTTCAATACTTCCTAGTTTATAAGTGTTTAAAGGGCCTCCAACCCTGTCCCCGCTATCTTTTTTTATACTGAAAAACCCTTCGATCGCTCGAAGGGTCTTGCAAAATGCAACGGGTTCCTAACTAATTAATTTTTAAGTAATTTTTGAGATACCTGGTTGTTCACAGATACGAGGTATACACCCTTGGATAATCCGGAAATTGATACCTGCTTGTTGCGCTCATTGATATTTTCTTCGGAAAAGACCTTTTTCCCGGTAGAATCGTAGATCACAATGCTCGTGATTGGATCTTCCTTGGCCTTGATCGTTACGTAGTCTGTCGCCGGATTGGGCGATACGATAAAGTCGGATGTAGGCATGCTCAGGTCTTTGGTAAGTCTTGAAATATGCTTCAAATCGATCTCTCCGGTCACCGTGGCGATCACCGCACCGGATTTGTCGTCCATGGCTCCTTCTACGAAGAATAATAGCTCGGTGATCGTGCTTTCATCCGAACCCCAACGGGAATAGAGCTTTACATTGGCATCGTCTTTCTTAATACGCATGAGCTCCTCCAACCCTCCGGAAGAGGCCAAATAGCGCTCCACATCCGATTTCATATTGGCTGCCACATTTGGGTTCTCGGTAGCAAAGATCTTTACAGATTCCAGGCCATCGATCATTTCCATGTATTCCTGAACTTCCGGATCGCTATGCTGCACCTCGGCATTGGATAGGATCTTGAACATATGTTTGGTCACTACGACCGTGGTTACTTCCTGTTGCCCCTCATACGAATCGAAAGGTCCTTGGGCCAACAACATCATAGGTGCCATTAGAAAGGCTACCACAATTGCTAATTTTTTCATCTTTTTGGTTTTTTGGATTACATTTAGGAACGACACTGTTGGTGGAAAAATAAAGTCGCTTTTTTACGAAAGGAATTCACTTTCGGGTCCCATAGCTGATGGAATGCTTTCGCCCGAGGTTTCATCTGTGGTTAGGTTGACGCGTTTTCCGTCGTTCTATTGTTATGACGAGCCACCCTTTTTTTTGTTACAATAAATTTTAAATTCACAATAATGTCGCTATTTTAGGGGTTTAGTTGTCAGTGGAAGTCGGAAGTCGGAAGTCGGAAGTCAGAAGTCAGAAGTCGGAAGAAGAGAGACGGGAACAATGTTGAC
>JBCCHR010000348.1:0-3593 GCA_039028655.1 Bacteroidota bacterium | reverse complement strand
TGGGTATCGGACAATTCGAGGATCTTATCGACAAAAAGGAAGGGCGGTCGATGGGGCAACATGGCCATAATCGCATTGACGTCCTTAATAGGTTCTTTGTGGATATCGAATTTCGGTATTTTATTACGCTTCTCGAGTTTGATGATCTTCGATAATTTTTTCGCAAACTGCGTATTTACAGAATGGCCTGGTTTGTTAGCAATCACTTTTCCCCGAATGCGGGTTCCCACCAGCGCCAGATCGCCAATCACATCCAACAGCTTGTGTCGCGCTGCCTCATTGGGATGATGAAGGGTAAGGTTATCCAGAATTCCATTGGGTTTCACCGAGATCTTTTCTTTCTTGAACGCCTTTCGCAACTTTTTCATGGTTTCTTCGGAAAGCTCTTTGTCTACATAAACGATAGCATTATTAAGGTCGCCACCTTTGATAAGGCCATGTTCGAGTAACATTTCGATCTCGTGTAAGAAGCTGAAGGTACGTGCGTCAGATATCTCATCCTTAAATTCGGATAGATTCTTGAGTGAGGCGTTCTGGGTTCCCAGGACTTTCGTTCCGAAGTCCACCATAGCGGTTACCTGGTAGTTATCGGCCGGGATCACGGTGATCTCACTACCTGATTCCTCATCGACATAGGAAATGACCTCTTTCACGATAAACTCGTCCCGAGGGGCCTCTTGCTCTTCGATACCTGCTTCTTCAATGGCCTGGACGAAAAATTTTGACGACCCGTCCATGATAGGTGGTTCCGAGGCATTTAGCTCAATAATGCAATTATCCACTTCCATTCCTACGAGGGCCGCAAGAACGTGTTCAGAAGTTTGGATCATCACACCTCGTTTTTCAAGATTCGTTCCCCGTTGGGTATTCACCACGTAATTAGCATCGGCCTCGATCACGGGCTGACCTTCGAGATCCACACGCGTAAACGCATATCCGTAGTTTACGGGGGCTGGTTTAAAGGTGATGGTAACTTCTTTTCCTGTATGGAGGCCTACTCCTGTGAGTGACACCTCTTGTTGGATAGTACGCTGTTTTGCCGTACAATTATTCATCGTTGTTTTGTTTTTCGATGTTATTCAATCGCGCTATGATCTTCGGAAGATTCTTAAAGTGTACATAGCTCTTATTATAATCTCCATAGTTCAATGCCGGAGACCCTTGAAGTACTTCGTTGTCTTTTACGTTACGACCAATACCACTTTGGGCCTGGATACGAACATTATTCCCGATGGTGAGGTGACCAACAATACCAACCTGTCCACCAATCAGGCAGTTCTCACCGATCTTCGTCGAACCGGCAACACCTGTTTGCGCAGCGATGGCTGTATTTTTTCCAATTTCAACATTGTGGGCGATCTGAATCTGGTTGTCCAACTTCACCCCACTTCGAATGATGGTCGATCCCAGGGTCGCCCTATCAATAGTCGTTCCCGCTCCAACGTCGACATGGTCTTCAATAATTACATTGCCGGTTTGCGGAACTTTCTGGAATTCTCCTTTGTCGTTGGGTGAAAAACCAAACCCATCGGCACCTATGATGGCTCCGCTGTGTATCACACAATGATCGCCGATAACGGTTTCAGAATAAATCTTAGCACCGGCAAACACGACTACATGATCGCCTATGGTTACATTGTCTCCTATATATACGTTGGGATAGATCTTTGCATTTTCACCAATCACCACATTCTCTCCCAGGTAACTGAACGCACCCATGTAGATATTGTCTCCATATTGGGCCGAATCGGCTATGAACACCGGCTGTTCGATGCCGGTCTTGTTCATTTTTACCTGATTGTAATATTCCAGCAATTGGGAGAAGGCCTTGTAGGCATCTTCTACACGAATAAGGGTAGTTTTGATCGGGTTGTCGATCACCAAATCCTTATCCACAATAGTGATGGACGCATCGGTAGTATATAGGTATGGTTTGTATTTTGGGTTAGCCAAAAAGGTAAGACTGCCTTCAGTCCCTTCTTCTATTTTTGCAAGTTTGGAAACCTCAATCGCCTCATTTCCTTCCACTTCCCCTTCCAGAATACCTGCTATTTGATTGGCTGTAAATTTCATTCTTGATTTTGAGTGTTGCAAATATAAAAAAAGGAATGCTAATGGCTTTTGGGATAACAGAGATAATGCTTGACTACTGTTTTCGACAGTGCCTCTATATTCAATTGGTCACTCGCAATGGCCACATCCATGATTTTTCCGTCTTTGGTAATTAGATTAATGGTATCCTTTTCCATGCTGTATGCCTGGTTAGAAATAGAACCCTCAAACACAAAATAAGATGCATCGGTGGCCGAAAGGTTGTGTTCTTTCATCACCTCATTGAGCTTTTCTTGTTTTTTTTCTTCGGAAATCGGAGCGTCTGATAATTCGATCTTCAGGAGGTTTCGATGCAAGAGTCGGCTAGACAAAGCGCTAAGCACCGGGTCTTTTGTATGAGACCAATCCTTCATAGCGGCGAGGATATCGGTATCGTCCAATTCAGAAAAAATAAACAAGGCCTCTTCCGAAAAATCTCCTAAACTAACCGATTGTTGCAGAAAATAGGACAGCGCCCTGCTGGCTGGTAATGAGGTACCATTCTTTACAAGTTCCTTGGCACGTTTCAGCAATCGAACCAACAATTGTTCGGCAACCAGTCCGGTTTTATGAAGATACACCTGCCAGTACATGAGTCGTCGGGCAATGATGAATTTCTCGACCGAATAGATTCCCTTTTCTTCCACAACCAAATGATCCTCATGAACGTTGAGCATCGCTATAAGGCGTTGCGAGTTGATCACACCTTCAGAAACCCCTGTATAAAAACTATCTCTTCGAAGGTAGTCCAAACGATCCATGTCCAGCTGCCCGGAGATAAGTTGGTGCATGAATTTGCGGTGATACTCGTTCTTAAAAATTGAAATAGCCAGATCCAATTGCCCATCGAATTCGGTATTCAAGGCATTCATAAAGATAAGCGAGAGTTGCTCGTGATTGATGTTGTTCACGATGCTTTCTTCCATGGCATGGGAGAACGGCCCATGACCTATATCATGCAGCAGTATGGTAACGTATAAGGCCTCTTCTTCGGCTTCAGAAAAAACAACTCCCTTCAACTTAAGAACCTGCACGGCACGTTGCATAAGGAACATGGCCCCCAGGGCGTGATGAAAACGCGTGTGTTGGGCACCCGGGTACACGAGATAAGACATACCCATCTGGGTAATGCGTCGGAGGCGTTGAAAATAGGGGTGCTCGATGAGATCGAAAATAAGCTTCGTGGGAATACCGATATATCCGTAAACAGGATCGTTGATTAGCTTGAGTTTGTTTACGGATTTCATGGGATGGTTTGCCAGGTTACTAAGGGTATGCGCGGAAGGTTTATTTCCTTCGCCAGACATGTCTGCAACGTTTTTTTATACTTTAACTTTAAATTATGAGCAGAAGATTGAATTTTGAAATACTACAGCGGTATTTTTGATGTTATATAACCGCGGGTTCCGCATTCACAATTTATTCAACGCAAATATACATATATATATGAGTGAGATAAAAGTACTTTGGGTAGATGATGAAATCGACTTATTGAAGCCTCA
>JBCCHR010000347.1:0-3595 GCA_039028655.1 Bacteroidota bacterium | reverse complement strand
TAGTCATTATATACATACCAATCATCGTGCCAAAACGAATTATTGAATCGATTGATCTGTCCGAAAGTGTTACGAATTTCCCCAAAACGGTTGTACTGTAGGGTCATTCCGCCCACCTGGACCATCAATCCTCTTTGATGGTAGATAGGTACGCTACCAATCTGTCTCACCTTTCCATTGCGTTTGTAGGAGATACAGATCCCGTTTACCGATACAATGCTGCCGTAGCGATCGGTCTTTACTCGCAATGGACGATGTCCGTAGCCTCTTCGATGGCCTCTGCGACCATTCTTTCCATAGTAATTTGATCTGTGATTTCGCTTCTGGAAACGGTACGGACGGCCATTAAACTGATCAGTAAAACTGAATGTACCATCGGTAAACACCGTGAAGAGAACATCATTTTCTACAAAACGTACAGATTGCGAATTGTAATAGCGATGTTTTTTACCCGGTTTCTTGTTTACATTTCCATGTCTTTGAGCCATTGTTTGCGTAGTCATTCCTCCCAGGAACAGAGCTACTAATAGTAATGCATTTCTCATAATAAAATGTATTTGGGTTATGCCACACAATTGAGCGGTGTGACTTTCGCTATTTGGTAGTAGAAAACCAATAGCCGTGCCAAAAATGTAAGCGATTAATTATGAGAAAGTTGCGAATGTATTCAGCAACAAAAAAGAAAAGTAAAGGCTTAGATCTTATCTCTAAGGTAACTCGCCGTATGCGAATCCTGATTGGCGGCAACCTCTTCCGGTGTACCCTGGGCGATCACTTGTCCACCCAATTCGCCTCCGTCTTTTCCCAGGTCGATGATATGATCGGCGCATTTGATGAGGTCCAGGTTGTGCTCAACCACGATCACCGTATGGCCCTTTTCCAACAGGGCATAGAATGAAGCCAGCAACTTTTTGATGTCGTGAAAATGCAAGCCGGTCGTGGGTTCGTCGAAGATAAAGAGGGCTTTTTCCTTGGTATTTCCCTTGATGAGGAAGGACGCGAGTTTGATGCGCTGCGCCTCACCACCGGAAAGGGTAGAGGAGCTTTGCCCCAATTGCACATACCCAAGACCTACGTCCTGAAGTGGCTGAAGTTTGTTTTTTATTTTCGTTTCCTGGTGTTCTTCAAAAAAGGCGATAGCATCATCGACCGTCATGGTAAGGATCTCATGAATGTTCTTACCCTGGAAGTTTACCTCCAGAATCTCCTTTTTAAATCTTCTACCTTTACAAGTATCGCATTCCAGGTGCACGTCGGCCATAAACTGCATTTCGATGGTCACCTCGCCTTCTCCCTTACAGGTTTCGCAACGGCCACCATCCACGTTAAAACTGAAATGTTTTGGCTTGTAGCCTCGTATATCACTCAGTTTCTGAGCGGAAAACAGATTGCGGATATCGTCGTAAGCCTTAATGTAGGTTACCGGATTGGACCGACTCGAACGACCGATCGGGTTCTGATCAATAAACTCCACATTCTTAATACTGTCAAACTTCCCGGTAATGTCGGTAAACTGTCCGGGTTTTTCTCCATACCCCCCGATCTTTCGTAACAGGGCAGGGTAGAGGATCTTTTTCACTAGCGTACTCTTACCGCTTCCCGAGACACCGGTTACCGCGGTAAAACAACCTACCGGAAAGGACACGTCGATATTCTTGAGATTATTTTGGCGAGCCCCCTGGATCTCGATAAAGTTTTTGGTGGTTCTTCTTTTCTTCGGAATTTCAATTTCAAGGCGTCCGTCGAGGTACTGGGCGGTCAACGAATCCGTAGTTAGAATGTGGTCATAACTCCCGGTGGCCATGATCTCTCCTCCGAACGTACCGGCCTCCGGACCAATATCGATGATCTCGTCGGCTGCCTTCATGATGTCTTCGTCGTGCTCTACGACGATCACAGTGTTCCCGAGATTGCGCAGTGATTTTAATACTTCAATTAGACGCTCCGTGTCCTTTGGGTGCAATCCAATACTCGGTTCGTCGAGAATGTACATAGAACCCACCAGACTACTTCCCAATGAGGTGGCCAGATTGATGCGTTGCGATTCGCCACCAGAAAGTGTATTGCTCTTGCGGTTGAGGGTAAGGTAACTAAGGCCGACGTCCATTAAAAATTGGAGTCGGTTATTGATCTCCAGCAACAGTCTTTTGGAAACATTCTGTTCGTACTCATTGAGCGAGATACTTTCAAAAAAGAGTGCCACCTTGTGTAGAGGAAGTTCCACCAATTCCTGGATAGAGGTGTCGTTGATCTTCACGTATCCCGCTTCGGGACGAAGGCGTTTGCCATAGCAAGTATGGCACCTGGTCTTTCCGCGATAGCGCGAGAGCATTACCCGATTCTGGATCTTATAACTTTTCGACTCCAAAAAGGAAAAAAAGCTGTTCAGTCCCTCAAAGTGCTCGTTGCCTTCCCACACCAGTTGTTGCTGTTCGGGAGAAAGTTCGAACCACGGCTTGTGTATAGGAAAATCGAACTTATAGGCCGAATTCACCAACTGGTCACGATACCAACTCATGCTCTCACCCCGCCAGGGGAAGATAGCGTTCTCGTAGATGGACAACCCTGTATTCGGGATCACCAGGTCCTCATCGATACCGATCACATCGCCATATCCCTCGCAAGTGGGACAGGCCCCATAAGGATTATTAAAGCTGAACAAATGCACGTTCGGCTCCATAAAGGTCATCCCATCGGCTTCAAACCGGTTGTTGAATTCTTTACTGCTCCCATCGGATAGCTGCTCTATATAAAGGGTGCCCTTTCCTTCAAAGAAAGCCATTTCTACGGCATCTGCCAGACGATTGTAGAAGTCCTCGTCCTGTTTCGTTATCACTCGATCCACGACCAGCAACGCATTGTCTGAGATACTTTTGGCATCCACTTCGTTGATTCGCTTTACCTCACCATCAGTTTTTATTCGAGCATAGCCTTGCTGTTCCAGTGCTTTGAGTTTGTTGGCCATGGAACGCCCTTCCTCCAAAAGGACAGGAGCTAGTAGTAATAGCTTCTCATTCTCCGGGAAGGTTTTTAAATAATCCATTACGTCGGTTACGCGGTCCTTGCGTACGACATCTCCGGATATCGGGGAATAGGTTTTTCCAATTCGGGTGTATAGCAGTTTGAGGTAATCGTAAATCTCTGTGGAAGTGCCTACGGTCGATCGGGGATTGGTGGCATTTACCTTTTGTTCGATGGCAATGGCCGGAGCAATGCCCTTTATGGCATCAACTTTTGGTTTATTAAGCCGTCCCAGGAACTGCCGTGCATATGATGACAAGCTTTCCACGTATCGTCGTTGTCCTTCAGCGTATAAGGTGTCGAAGGCGAGGCTGGATTTACCACTTCCTGAGAGGCCGGTGATCACCACCAACTTATTTCGCGGAATGGCAACGGTAACATTTTTTAGGTTGTGGAGTTTGGCTCCCTGGATGACAATTTTATCCTTGATATCTGTGGCTGTGTCTTGCAAATCGAGCAGATTATTTTCTTCCAATTTTGCAAAGATACTACTTAGATTTGAGGATTTTATCGTTGCGTTAATCTTATTTAATTACGGAAAAAACATAATTTTTTTTGCAATTCTAAAATGATT
>JBCCHR010000346.1:0-3612 GCA_039028655.1 Bacteroidota bacterium | reverse complement strand
CGCGGATCTCTTGGTATTTGAAGACCGCGTTTTGGTGTTCCCGGGCCAGCGTGTTGTAGGTTCGTTCAACCTCGGGCGATCGCGCCATGCGATCTTCTACGTTCCGGATCCGCTCGCGGGGAGACCGAACAGTACTTTTCGAAACTCAGTTCTCCTGCTCTTTTGGCCTTGGCAGGAGCGATAGGTCCTTCGAGAAATATCTTAACATGTACGGCCTCGAAGGGCTTGGCCTGGGCGACCTCCTTACGTGTGCCTTCCACTTCGATATGAAAGCGGTCGATCTGTTGCTTCTGCTTTTTAAGGATGGAGATCACGTCGATGGCACTGCATCCTCCCACCCCCATGAGTACCAACTCCATGGGGCTGGCTCCTTTGACCTCCTCCCCGGAGGTGTTGTCGATCTTAATCGGAACTCCGGCCATACCGGATCCTTCGAACAAATAATCTTCGTTGATTCTGTCTAATGTTACTTTCATTGGTCTATTTTTCAATTTTTTCGAAGGAACTTACGATCCCTTTGATCAGGGCCGAACTAAATCCGTTGTGCTCCATTTCGTTCAGTCCTTCGATCGTACAACCCTTCGGAGTCGTTACTTTGTCGATCTCCTGTTCGGGATGTGAGTTGTTCTGAAGCAGCAATTGAGAAGCACCATTTACGGTCTGATTCACGATAAAACTTGCTGTCTTGGCATCAAAACCGATCTGGATCCCTCCCTGGACCATAGCTCGTATGAAGCGGAGCACGAAGGCAATGCCACAGGCACCTAACACCGTGGCGGCCTCCATGAGTTTCTCTTCTATGCGCTGGATCTTACCTATGTCGGTAAAAAGGCCTTCCACTTGTTGGTAAATAGCCTCGTCATTGGAACTGGAACATATACAGGTGAGCGATTGGTTCACATCGGCCGCCGTATTGGGCATGGCTCGAAATACCGGGATATCGATACCAATGGCAGCTTCCAATTGTGCAATGCTCACTCCCGTCGCCAGGGAAACCAAGACATGCTTTCCTTCCCGGAAACTGGATTGCAAATGCTGCAACTCCTCCAAAATGTGGTGCGGTTTTAGCGCCACCAAAACGATATCACTGGCAGCAATGGCAGCGGCATTGTTGCTGGTCACATTCACCCCCGCCTCCTCAAAGGTGGCCAGGGCCGATACATTGCGCTTGGTGGCCGTGATGTTTTTGGGTTCGTATTTTTGCCCATCCAGCAAGCCACGCAACAGGGCTGTTCCCAGGTTGCCACAACCAATGATCGCTATTCTCTTTTGTTCCATAGGGTCTTAATTTAGCCGACTGCTCAAGCGAAGGATATCTCCAAAAACGCCTCTGGCGGTCACTTTGGCTCCGGCTCCGGCTCCCTGAATCACAATGGGATGCTCGCCATAGCTTTCGGTATAGATCTCGAAGATCGAATCGCTCCCTTGTAGCTGTCCTAACATACTGTTTTTCGGTACCGAAACCAATTGCACATCCAGGATCGCGCCTCCCTTTTCTTTGGAAAGATCTCCGTGCAGATCACCTACGTATCGCAGCACATGATCTTTTGGGATGTTCTTTCTTCGGATGTGATACGGTACGTCCAATTCGTTTAGTCGGGACAAAAATGCCGCTCTCGATACGGACCGCAATGACTTCGGAATCAAATTCTGAATAGACACTTCATCAAACTCGCAATGAAGATCCAATTCGCGTGCTAAGATAAGCAACTTTCTGCCCACGTCGTTCCCACAAAGGTCCTCTCTTGGATCGGGTTCTGTCAGGCCGTTACGAATGGCATTCTTCAACACCTTGCTAAATGAATGATCCTCCTCTTTGCCTCCCGATGCATTCGAAAACTCGTTAAATAGGTAGCTTAACGAACCTGAAAACACCCCCTTGATCCGGGTGATGTTCTCTCCCGATCGGTGTAGTAGCTTGATGGTATCTATCAGCGGTAGACCGGCGCCCACATTGGTCTCATACAAATACTCCTTGTGGTGTTGTTCGAGCGCCGCTCGTAAATTCCAATAGTCCTCTAGGGTTTGGGTATTGGCGATCTTGTTGGAGCTTATTAAATGAAAACCTCCCGCAACCAATGCTTCATAGTTCGAAACAAAGGATGCGCTGGCTGTATTGTCTACCGCGATCAGGTTATCCAAGCCATGTGTATTTGCAAACTCGATCACCCGGGAGACCGTAGCGGTTTCTCCTTCTTCAATTTTGTCCTGCTCCCAATTGGCGTCGATCCCGTCGTTCCTGAGCAAGACCGTGGTCGAATTGGCCACGGCAAAGACAGTGAGTTGTACACCGCGACGCTCAGATATCTCCTCCTTAGCAGCCAATAGCTGCTGGATGAGCTCTCCTCCTACATTGCCGTGCCCAAAAAGTGCAATGTTGATCTTTTTCTTTCGAATTTCTTTGAGATCGATTCGATCGATCGTCGTTTCCTGAACTGTTGTTTCCATGATCTTACCGCTTTAAACCCAGAACACCTCTGAGGGTAGTGAAACTTTTTCGAAGGTCTGTTCAAGGTCGGAAACCAAGTCGGTTACCTCTTCGATCCCACACGACAATCGAATGAGGGAATCCTTGATGCCCGACTGCAATCGGATCTCACGTGGGATGGATGCGTGGGTCATTTGTGGAGGATGGCACAACAGACTTTTTACCCCTCCCAAGCTTTCGGCCAATTTAAAATACCTGGTTTGAGTCACAAAGGCATTGGCTGCTTCAACGGTGTCGTCCTTCAAGGTAAACGACACGATCCCGCCAAACAGTCCATGCTGCTGCTTGGCGGCCACCTCGTGGTTTTTGTGAGAAGGAAGTCCGGGATAGAAAACCTCACTCACAGCATCGTGCTGCGACAGGAAGCGAGCCACCTCCCATGCATTTTCAGATTGCTTTCGGTACCGGATGTCCAGTGTTTCAATGCCTCGAATGCTAAGGAAGCAGTCCCATGGGCCCAGCACTCCTCCCGATGCATTTTGGATGAATTTTATTTTTTCTGAAAGCGTTTCGGTACGTGTTACTACCAGGCCCGCTACCAGGTCACTATGACCGCCAATGTACTTGGTTCCGCTGTGGATCACAATATCGGCACCCAACGACAATGGCTGCTGAGCGATAGGGCTGGCAAAGGTATTGTCTACCACGAGTAAAGCATCGACGCTTTTGGCCACTTGTGAGATGGCTTGGATATCGGAAACTTTCAAAGTGGGGTTGGTTGGCGACTCGATCCAAACCAATTTGGTTTTCGCCGTTACCGCCTGAGCCACATTGTCGACCTCGGTGGTATCAACGTACCGGATGGTTACTCCCAGCTTCTCGTATACGTGGGTGAACAGTCGATAGGCACCACCATAAATATCGTCCACGGCGACGATCTCGTCGCCCGCCTTCAACAGCTTTAGAACGGCATCGATAGCAGCAAGACCTGTGGCAAAGGCAAAGGCGCCGTGGCCATTCTCTAGTTGGGCCACCACATTTTCCAATGCCTGGCGGGTGGGATTGTTACTTCGCGCATAGTCGAACCCTTTGTGCACTCCGGGAGCTTCCTGGATAAAGGTGGACGTTTGATACACGGGTACCGAAATGGCACCGGTTAAGGGATCACTTGGGATCGAATGGAT
>JBCCHR010000345.1:0-3624 GCA_039028655.1 Bacteroidota bacterium | reverse complement strand
TGCGAAATCGCGTTTAAACCTATGTTACTTTCCAGGGCCGAGGTCACCCACCAGCCAACACCTTGATTCTCGGCCTTGGAGATCCATTCGTCTGTGCCTCTGAATCCCCCAATAAAGCTGGGTTTTAAAATGATGTACTGTGGTTGGATGTTAGTGATGAGTTGTTGTTTTTCTTCGGAATCAAATACGCCAATCAACTCCTCATCGAGGGCGATAGGCACGGGCGTCGCATCGCAAAGCGTTGCCATCTCCTGCCACTGCCCTTGTTTGATGGGTTGCTCGATGGAATGCAGATCGAACTCCGACAACCGTTTCAAACGTTCCAGTGCCTGGGAAGGTGCGAAGGCTCCGTTGGCATCTACACGCAATTCGATCGCTTCGGGTGTAAATTCCCTTCGGATATATGCGAGCAGATCGAGTTCGGCCTCAAAATCGATGGCGCCTATTTTCATCTTGATACAATCAAAACCCTGTTCGATCTTTTCAACGATCTGCTGTTTCATGAATGCCTTGTCCCCCATCCAGATCAACCCGTTGATGGCAATGGCTTGTTGGCCTTCGGTAAAGGCAGATGGGAAAATGGAAAAGGGATGTTCGGCCTCGAGGGATCTGAAGGCTGTCTCGAGTCCGATCTGAATGGACGGAAATTCCTTCAGCTGCTCATACAAATACGCTTCTCCTTGTTCTATATGGGCACAGGTCCAAGCCAGTTTTTCTTCGTAATCGGGACGGTCGTCGCAACTAAGCCCTCTCAGGATGCCACATTCCCCAATTCCCCAGCGATGGCCGTCACGAATCTCCAAAAACCAGGTTTCCTTGGTGTTGAGAACGCCTCGAGAAGTACCCGCAGGGCGCTTAAACACCAGGTCGTATCGCTTAAAACGAGCGTTTAGCATGACAAATTGAGCGTATTGAATTGGAAAATTCCTGGCATCTACTCCCTCAGTTACAGTTCGATGGATGCACCAATTTCGATCAGCATCAGGTCTTTTCCGGCATCGAAGAATTTTTTCTTGGCCTCATCGTGATCGATCTCTATATACCCAAAGGTGTCGTAGTGCACCCCGAGTACCTTGTCGCATTCCAAAAAATCGCTGGCAATGATGGCATCGTCTACGCCCATGGTAAAATTATCTCCAATAGGCAGGATAGCCAGATCCAATTGTGTGCGCATGGGGATCAATTTCATGTCCATGGTGAGCGCGGTATCCCCGGCAATGTAAATGTTCTTGTGTTCTCCTTCGATCACAAAACCGCCCGGTACTCCCCCGTCGCTACCATCGGCGAAAGAACTGGTATGGATGGCGGTCACGTATTTTACTTTCCCAAAATCGAAGGACCAACTCCCGCCATGATTCATAGGGTGTACGGTGAGGCCCTTTGCCTGGTAATGCATGGCGATCTCATAATTGGAAACAATGGTCGCGCCGGTGTTCTGTGCGATGGCTTCGGCATCAAGAACATGATCCTGATGGGCGTGGGTAAGTAAGATATAATCGGCTTTCAGGCTGTTGATATCCACTGAATCCTTGGATAACGGATTTCCCGAAATAAACGGATCTACCAGGACGTGCTTCCCGGAGACCTCGATGTGCAAGCTGTTCTGACCGTAGAATGTAATTTTCATTTGCTGTTTTTTTTATTCTGAATAGCTAATGTACGCACAATTGGGGAAAATTCTTCGGCTAGTGCAACCAACTGAACAAGATGGCAAAGGCAAAGGTGCTCAGGGCCACTTTCTTGAGTTCGGAATCCAGTTTTTCAGGTTCCTTATTCCGTACCACGGTACGTACATTCAGCAATAGCGGGATGAAGGCCACCGCATAGAGATAGCGTTCTGGTTCATCAAACTCAAGAAACGTATAGGTAAGTGCGCAGATAATTCCGAAGAAAATAAGAACCATATGATACCGCTTGGCCCAGCGAATACCCTTTTTTACAACAATGGTATTCTTGCCAACCGCCGCATCGCTGGAAATATCCCTCATATTATTGAGATTGAGCACGGCTGCGCTAAAGAGTCCCACGCTCACGGCCGGTAACACCATGGTCGAGGATAGTGATTTAGTGAACAAAAAGTAACTCCCCAGCACGCTGAGAAGGCCAAAGAACAAGAACACAAAAATGTCGCCGAAACCGGAATAGCCATAGGCGCTTTTCCCGACGGTATACTTAACGGCGGCAAGGATGGCCGCCAGCGTAAGGTTGAAAAATACGAACGACAGCAGGAACTGCTCATTTCCAAAGGCCATGAAGATCAGGATACTGGCCACGAAAAGGGTAATGATCCCGGTAATGATCATGCCTCGTTTCATTTGCCGAGGCGAGATGATCCCTGAGGCCACCATTCGCTGTTCGCCTTTGCGATGGGCATCGGTCCCCTTTACGCCATCCCCGTAATCGTTGGCAAAGTTGGAAAGTACCTGGAATCCAATGGTCGCCAGGATGGCCAGCCAGAAGATGGGTTGCCCCCATATTTCGGGTCTTTTCAATTGAAGTATGCTTTCGTCTGGAGACCCGGTGGTTGGAAGTTGTTGCTGCACAGCACTCCACCCCAAAGAAGCTCCTAAAATAACACCGCTGATGGAGAGAGGCAGTGTACGAGGCCGGGCTGCCGCGATCCAAGCTTTAATTTTTTGCATAGCCAGAATTCTTCAGCAAAAGTACGAGAAAAAAGAAATCCGCTACCTAAAAAGGCAGCGGATTCCAAGGCGCAATCCAAATACTACTTTTCAACAGCGTAACGGAGCTACATGTTTTATGTTCGTTTGCTCATAGTCATTAAAATTTGTTGTTCAAAAATAGCGGACGAAGATGCTGTGAGTTATAGGAGAAGATTAAGGAACCATGAA
This sequence comes from Bacteroidota bacterium, assembly GCA_039028655.1. Lineage (GTDB taxonomy): Bacteria > Bacteroidota > Bacteroidia > Flavobacteriales > Flavobacteriaceae > Aureisphaera. The sequence continues at coordinate 772 of JBCCHR010000345.1, read as the reverse complement.
CAATAGAGAGAATAAATACGCCAATATTGCTTTTATCTTATTGGGCAGTTATGTTAAGGTTACCAAAAAAATGAAGAAAATTACTACATTAGTGTGCGAACAAAAAACCAACTTTAAAAATGAAAAAAAACATGGATCTGGGCTTGCTCGTTTTACGGGTAGGTCTCTCCGCTCTTATGCTTTCGCATGGAATCAAGAAATTTATGGCCTTTATTGGCGGTGACATGTCGGTCGCCGGAGATCCCATAGGAATAGGCGGATTGGCTTCCAGTATATTGATCCTTATTGCCGAATTTGTGGCCCCTGTACTTATTATCGTCGGACTCAAAACCCGCATCATGAGTGTAACGGTGGTCATTGCCATGGCAGTTGCCGCTTTTGTGGTTCACGCCAGTGATCCGTTTATAAAGAAAGAATTGGCGCTGGTCTATTTAGTAGGCTTTCTTGCCATAGCCCTCATGGGGGCCGGAAAGATGTCGATGGACAGGAAATAACCTATTCGTCGAAGATCGCAACCAACAGTTCTTTCAAAAGGTCGCCTTGCGGAAGGTTGGATGCGCCTACGCCCTTGCTTTTCATGTCGACCGTTCGAATGGAGGAAATGATCTTACTCACTTTCTTCATTGGATAGTTGCGTGCGGCATTTTGATATTTCGAAAGTTCGGCCTGAACAACTCGCTCTGAATTTGTGAACTCGAACCCGGCATTTTCGACCGTGATCAGCTGATCAGATCGCTGATCATCCAAGACGAGGCGAATGTTATTTGCCTGA
>JBCCHR010000344.1:0-3635 GCA_039028655.1 Bacteroidota bacterium | reverse complement strand
TTATTGGTCGTGGATCGATAGCCTACACCACGGTACAGGACGCAGGAAGCCATTACTCTACCCGTTATGGACTGGCGGGCAATACGTTTTCGTACAACGAGGGCCTTTTTTATCGAAGATTATCGCCCTTTGTCACCTTTGCCTTCCGAGATAACAGTGACCTTCGAAAGAATATGCGGCAGTACCTCAATTTCCGTTCGGTGAATATTTTTAGGGATGAAGACCCGAACGATCCCGATCAGGAGCCCAATTACAGTGTTTTCAACGTGAACTACGTGTACTCAGACAAAAACCTGATCAACTACTATCGCGGCGTGGTGGGGTATGAATTGTCGGCCAACTTTAGCAAGGTGTCCACCCAATTCGAGTATCGAAAGCTCTTCAACAGTAACCAACAGCTCAACCTGCGATTTTATGCCGGTGCCTTTTTGTACAACAATACAGATCCCGACAGCGACTTCTTTAGCTTCGCCCTGGACCGGCCAACGGACTATCTGTTTGACTACAATTACTACGGAAGAAGTGAGGATACCGGGTTGTTTAGTCAGCAGTTGATCATAGCCGAAGGAGGTTTCAAATCACAATTAGAACCGGCCTTCGCTAACCAGTTCATTGCAACGCTCAATGGGAGCACCAATATTTGGAAATGGATCTTTGTCTACGGGGATATTGGGTTGGTGAAGAACAAGGGGCAACGGGCCAAAGGGGTCTGGGATACCGGTATTCGAGCGAGTCTCGTGGCCGATTACTTTGAGTTGTATTTCCCGCTCTACTCGAGTCTGGGATGGGAGCCCGGGTTACCCAATTACGATCAAAAGATCCGTTTTATAGTGACCCTCGATATCAGGACCCTACTGGGACTGTTCACAAGGGAATGGTATTAATTTTTTCTGAATAGATCCTTATGAAGACGATACTAGGCTGGCCATTTGCCATTATTACCTGTCTCACCCTGGGCCTCGCACCCTATTATCCGGAACCGCACATCTGGGGCAAATTGAAATGGGTGGCAGGAGGTGCTGAAGGAATGGGACCGGGAGACTGGTTTGACATAGCCCTTCATGGTTTGCCGTTTTTATTGCTAATCAGGCTCATCATTATCAAATTTATACCAAAAACAAAGAATAAGGGATAATCGTTGCGTTATTCGTAACTTTTTAACAATCACGCACCTTGTGAAATCGCCGTGGATTTGCTAATTTTGTAGCGCCAAATTTCCACGATATGCAAACAAACCCTCAAGCAAACAGCAAGTTATCTTTTGAAGATTTTAAAGCCGAAGTCCTAAACGACTATCGGATTGCTGTGACTAGCAGGGAGTGCAGTTTACTGGGCCGTCGGGAAGTGTTAACCGGGAAGGCAAAGTTCGGGATCTTTGGTGATGGCAAAGAGGTTCCACAGCTGGCCTGGGCCAAGGCGTTTAAGAATGGCGACTGGAGAAGTGGATACTACCGCGACCAAACCTTTATGATGGCCATCGGAAAATTGACCATAGAGCAATTCTTCGCAGGTCTTTATGCGCATACCGATATCAATGCAGATCCCATGAGTGCGGGCAGGCAGATGGGCGGACACTTTTGCACCCATAGCCTGAACGAAGATGGCAGTTGGAAAGACCTCACCAAGCAGCCCAACAGTAGTGCTGATATTTCACCAACAGCCGGTCAAATGCCCCGTTTGTTGGGATTGGCACAGGCGTCAAAGGTTTTCAGGAATTCTAAAGAACTGGATGGCTATACCCAACTCTCCATCAATGGAAATGAGGTGGCCTGGGGAACCATTGGGAATGCAAGTACGAGCGAAGGCCTGTTCTGGGAAACCATCAATGCCGCCGGTGTGCTGCAAGTTCCTATGGTGATGAGCATTTGGGACGACGAATACGGCATTTCCGTACACGCGAAGCATCAAACCACTAAGGAAAATATCAGTGAGATATTAAGCGGTTTTCAGCGAACTGAAGATGCAGCGGGTTACGAGATTATGCGGGTGAATGGTTGGAGTTATGCCGAGTTGATCGAAACCTATCAAAAAGCCGGTGAATTGGCAAGAACCGAACACGTTCCCGTCCTCATTCATGTTCAGGAGCTTACCCAGCCACAAGGGCATTCCACCAGTGGTTCTCACGAACGATATAAGAGCAAAGATCGGCTGGAATGGGAAAGAGCCCACGATTGTAACCTAAAAATGCGGGAGTGGATCATCGCTTCGGAAATTGCCACTGAGGAAGAATTGTCTGAGTTGGACGCCCAACTCAAAAAGGAGGTACGTGACGGGAAAAAGGCAGCCTGGCAGGCATTCCTGGCCCCTCAAAAGAAAGAACAACAAGAAGCGATCACCTTGATCGGCAACCTGGCGGAGAGCAGCCCTAACAAATCCTTTATCGAGAACCTGAGGAACGAATTGGATGGAGACACCGAACCTTCAAGAGGTGTGATCGTTACGGCGGCGCGAAAGGCCTTGCGTTTCGTGATCGGAGAAAGCACTCCCGAAAAGCGACAGCTTCAGGACTGGGTGAACAATTACTTTGAAATCGTGCAACCCAAGTATAGTGACCATCTGTATTCCGAAGAAAACAATAAGGCAACACACATACAAGAGGTACTCCCTACCTACGATACCGATGCCGAAGAAGTGGATGGCAGAGTAGTTTTACGAGACAACTTCGATGCGATTTTTGGTAAGCGCCCGGATACCCTGGTATTTGGTGAAGACAGCGGTGCTATTGGCGACGTAAACCAAGGATTGGAAGGCTTACAGGACAAATACGGCGAAATTAAGGTGAGCGATACCGGAATCAGGGAGGCTACCATCCTGGGACAAGGAATTGGAATGGCCATGCGTGGGCTGCGACCCATTGCCGAGATCCAATACCTGGATTATGTGTTGTACGCCCTGCAGATCATGAGTGACGATCTGGCGACGGTTCGATATCGAACCAACGGATTGCAAAAGGCACCAGTGATCGTACGTACCCGAGGGCATCGTTTGGAAGGCATCTGGCACAGCGGCTCGCAAATGGGTGGACTAATTCATCTGCTGCGAGGCATGTACATTCTGGTGCCGAGGGATATGACCAAAGCAGCCGGATTCTACAACACCCTTCTCGAGAGCGATGAACCCGCCTTGATCGTGGAATGCCTCAATGGGTATCGATTAAAGGAGAAAATGCCAAACAACCTGGCCGAGTTCAGAACCCCGATTGGCGTGGTAGAAACCGTGAAAGAAGGAAGCGACATCACCCTGGTTTCCTACGGAAGTACGTTGCGAATTGTGCGCGAGGCAGCTAAAGAGTTACAACAAGTGGGTATTGATGCTGAAGTGATCGACCTGCAATCGCTGTTGCCATTGGACCTCAATCATGATATCGTAAAGAGCGTTGCCAAAACGAATCGTCTCCTGGTGATCGACGAAGATGTCCCGGGTGGAGCGTCGGCCTACATTTTGGATCACGTCCTGAATGAACAGGATGCCTATCGCCATTTGGACAGCAAGCCACAAACGTTGGCGGCGCAACCTCATCGTCCCGCCTATGGCACCGACGGTGATTACTTTTCAAAACCATCGACCGAGGACGTGTTTGAAAAGGTATACGACATCATGCATGAGGCAGCCCCGGAGGCTTTCCCTAAGCTCCG
>JBCCHR010000343.1:0-3639 GCA_039028655.1 Bacteroidota bacterium | reverse complement strand
CAGTTCCGGAAAGATATGGGGTAGCAGTCCCGTTTTGTGAAGCAGTGAGAAGCCGATGGATGGCACCGGTGCCGCTACTATTTTATGAATCTCGTCTACCACGCGTTCCTTGGAAATGATCTTGATCCTGGAGGCATTGCGGGTAATCGCCTCAAGGGATTCTTTTTCTATGCTGAAATCCAATTGGGTTGCGAAGCGTATGGCTCGCAACATGCGCAACGGATCGTCGCTAAATGTTATATCTGGGTCTAAGGGAGTTCGAATAAGCTTTCGCTCCAGGTCTCCGATGCCGTCAAACGGATCCAGCAATTGCCCATAGGTTTCGTCCTTCAAACTTAGTGCCAGCGCATTGATCGTAAAATCCCGTCGGTTTTGATCATCCTCCAGCGTGCCATTCTCCACGGCAGGATTCCTGCTATCCTCCCGATAGGATTCCTTGCGTGCACCTACAAATTCGAGTTCGAGATCCTTGAACCTGATCATGGCCGTTCCATAATTCTTGAATACCGCCACCTTGTGCTTACCCGGGAGCAGCCGCGCCACTTCTCCGGCCAATTCGATCCCACTCCCTACGGCTACCACATCGATGTCTTTGGCATCCCCTCTTCGAAGTATGAGGTCGCGCACATAACCACCAATAACGTAGGAGTCCAATGACAGGTTGGATGCGGCTTTGGAAATCGTCTTGAAAATTGGAGAATCCAGTGCGTTTTTATAGTTGGGTATAGAGGGCATTCATTCGCGTATTACCGTAACCGATCCATCGTTCCCAAGCTTGATAATTGACGATGGTTTTGCGGTTTTTTTACTGCATTGCAAATTTACGACATAGTCGACGCCTCCCAAAATATGTTGGCTTATTTCTTCGAAGTGGGAAGGTGTGAGGTCGCCACTAAAATAGACCGATGTGGATGCCAGATTTGCGAAATTCTTCGATCAACTTTTTGCAAAATATATGCTTGCCAATGCGGTTGGCGACTTACTTTGAAGTGTTATCTTGCATATGATCAGAAGTCCGAAACGAGTAATTCCACTTGTGCGGTGGGCGGTTTGTATACATCGTGATGGATGTAATCCCAGGCAGCCATGGCGATCATCGCACCGTTGTCGGTTGCCCATTTGATTGGAGGCAGACAAAGCTCGATACCTAACTCGTCGGTGAGTTTTGCGGCATGCTCGCGCAGTTGAGGACTTGCAGCCACACCGCCTACGATGGTTAATGACTTGGCGGGATACTTTTTTAAAGCTCGGCGTGATTTTTCGATCAATATTTCGATCACGGCATCCACGAAGGAAGCCGCTATATTTGGTTTGTTGATTTCGGCCCCTGATTGCAGATACCTGGATACAGCCGATTTTAATCCGGAAAAGGAGAACTCAAACCCAGAATTGATCATGGGTCTGGGAAAAGGAATAGTCGCCTCGCCTTCCTTTGCCAATCGGTCCACAACCGGCCCCCCGGGATATCCTAGCCCCAACATTCTTGAAACTTTATCGTAGGCTTCTCCCACCGAATCGTCACGCGTAGATCCTACGATAGAGATGTCTGTCTCGCTTTGCATCAGACATAACAACGTATGTCCTCCAGAGACCAAAAGGACCATAGAAGGGAAAAGACTTCTATTTTCTTCCAGATCGACACTTCTAAGATGACCTCTGAGATGGTTAATGCCTAACACCGGCACATCCCATCCGCGCCCTAATGCCGCAGCCGTGTTCAAACCCACCAGTAACGAACCAATTAATCCAGGACCACGTGTTACCCCGATGGCTTTCAGCCTTTGTGGACTGATATCGGCTCTGTTCATCGCTTCGTGTATCGTTGGAAGGATATCGTAGACATGAGCTCTTGCAGCAAATTCCGGATAAATGCCTCCAAATTGATTATGAATTTCAATTTGGGAGGAGGTAACCGAACTCAGTATATTACCATCCTTGTCGACGACCGCAACGGAAGTGTCGTCACAAGAACTTTCGATTCCCAAAATAAGATCTTTACTCATTATTGTGCTAGAAAGTTTAACAATTGTTCACTTGATAATTCACCAACTCTTTCCAATTCAGGTGGACTTTTTCTACAGTTAATGATCGATGAGGCCATTTCTTGCATCACTCCTCGATCGACGATGAGATCGGGCTTTCCCGCCAATTCCTCCAGGATTTCGGGTACATTGTTTGGGGTGCCAGCCGATTTGTGCCTGTTCGCGCTTGTCACGAGCAGCGGTCCCGTTTCTTGAATTACCGACAATAATAATGCATCGTCCGGCATTCTTACCGCAACCTCGTCTCTTCCTTCCAACCAAACAGGTCTAGGTCGTTCGGAATTAAAACCTACCACCATGGTAAGGGCGCCAGGGACATAATGTGATGATAATAATTTTTTAGTAGGTTCATTAATACTCAGTCCAAGATCGAGCATTTGATCGCTGGATGAAATCATTATTGGAAGATTCATATTTCGCGGTCTGGCCTTCAATGAGTAGATCCCGGCTACGGCATTCTCCAACTCTGGTTTTGCCGCCAAGCCGTATACGGTATCAGTAGGAAGTAATACAACTCCACCGTCCTCCAGACAGGCGATTATCTCATTTAAGTTTTGCATTAATGTCTGTTTTTTTTGGAAAATCCTGAGATGACAATGGTTCTGCCGGTAAAACATGATGCCCTAGAAACATTCTGGTACCTGCATCGATCAGCTTATCCGAATCCAAATTCGCGTTGGCCGGGTTAGCGGCGATTCGTAGAAATAGAATACCGACTCTTTTTTCCGAGAATCGTTCGATGGCCGTTGCTCCTTGTTGATAAATACGGAAGATAAAGAAGGTATGCGTTAATACAATACCCAATCCCGAGACCAACAGCGCACCAGTGGTGATGCTATTTTCTCCGAATAATTGAAAATACATCGCCGTCGCGAAGAATACAATGAACAACGGAACTTCCAATAAGGCAATCAAAAGCTGTACCCTAAGAGACTTTTTTAACCGCTCTTCAGACTCGTCAATGATTCGTAAAAGTTCCTTCCAGTCTTCATATTTGATTGGAGGAAGTGAGTAGCTACCGCTATCTGCCAATTCCTGCAGAAGCTCTACTCCAATGGATTCCGTGATTTCTCCATTTTCTACTTTTGCTTCTATCTGTCGAACCTGTTTCTCAAGAAAGACGTTGTCTTTCAATTTTTTTATCTGTTGCTTATAGTCCATAGTAGCTAGCTGTTTCGTGCGGTAATTTAACTATTAGATCGGATAAGTTTCAAAAACGGCCTTGATTTGTTCGAACGGCGTTTGTCCTTGTCTGATCAATGAAAGTTTTCTGTCAAAAACACTCACTACCGTCGAATGGCTATCCAGGAACTTGTCCCCTTCGATCGATCCAAATGCGATGGGCCTATTAAGCTTTTTCGTTCCCTGCCTCACAACTTCAATGGCTTGTTCGAAATCCTGTATGATCTTGCCTTCCGAATCCCGAATTGCAACCGTAGTGATGGGAAATCTTGTACATCCCGCAACTTCACGTTCTATAGTACTGTCTGGAATACGAACGCCAACAGAACCATCGGAAGATTTCACCACCTCATCCAGACGTTGAATATCCTCAGAAGGTTTCGATTTTTTTCCCGATTCCTTCGATTTTATCTTG
>JBCCHR010000342.1:0-3645 GCA_039028655.1 Bacteroidota bacterium | reverse complement strand
CCCACCCCCACCGGGGATCTCTCCATCACCTAGCTCGGCAGGCAGGTCCGGCATAACGCCTCCGTCGTACCAATTGAGAGATACATCACCGTGGTCTTCGGTGTCAAACTTCAAACGCACGATGGAAGATGGCGGACAGGTTCCTTTATAGTCGGCTTCGATAAAGTCGCCCGACCAAACAGTCGTACAGCTGGCCTCAGCCTCGTAAGGAAATCCAAGTCCGAGGGTCTTAAAAGGCGTTTCCATGATATGACACCCCATATCGCCCATGGCTCCTGTTCCAAAATCCCAAAAACCTCTCCATTTAAAGGGCAAATAGGCCGAATTATAATTCCTCATTTCTGCAGGCCCCAACCACAGATCCCAGTCGAGCGTTTTGGGTATAGGCTCGCTCTCGGTGATGCTTCTGAATCCCTGAGGCCAGACCGGACGATTTGTCCAGCAGTCTACGCGATGCACTTTCCCGATCGTTCCTGCATTGATGATCTCCTGCGCCAATCGAATGCCATCGCCGGAAGCTCCCTGGTTCCCCATTTGGGTAACCACACCATTTTCTTTTGCCACTTTCGCCATCAATCTTGCCTCATAAATGTTATGAGTAAGTGGCTTCTCGCAGTACACATGCTTTTTCGCACGCATAAACGGGAGCGAGATCACGGCATGCGTATGGTCGGGCGTGGCAACACAAACTGCGTCAATTTCGTCCAGATGATTTTCGAATACCTTTCTATAATCTTTGTAACGCTGGGCGTTTCTGAACCTGCGGTAACTCTCCCTGGCTTGAGCATCATCCACATCACACATGGCGACAAACTTCACCTTACCAGTAGCATTGAGTTCGTTCATCACACCTCCTCCTCGGCCTCCCACGCCTATGGCGGCCACATACAGGGTATCGCTGGGTGGCACGTGGTTGCCACCAAGCACAAAACTTGGAACAATGGTGAAAGCAGCAGTGGCCGCAGCAGATTTCTTTATAAACGAACGTCTTTTCATACAAAGGAGGGTTTGATTGTGGTTTAAAGATAAAAAAAGGAAATCGTTCTTTACCCTCTTCCAGAGTGAATCTGAATTAATATCTTCGAACCAACCTAATTCGATTTAAAATGAAAATTATCAGAGCCTCTTCCGAATTTTTAAATGAATTGATCCCGCTCTTCGATGCCTATCGAGTGTTCTACCAACAGTCGTCTGATCTTCCAGGCGCCAGACGCTTCCTGGAGGACCGGTTTGCCCGCAACGAATCCATCATATTTATGGCCGTGGATTCGGATGGAAAGGGAGTTGGTTTTACCCAATTGTATCCCAGTTTTTCCTCAGTGTCCATGCAACCTATGCATATTTTGAACGACCTGTACGTCGATCCACAGGGACGCGGCAAGGGAATTGGAGCTGCGCTCATGAGACAGGCACAGCAGTACGCCCGCGAACAGGGTTGCAAATCGCTGGTGCTTGAAACCGCCGTAGATAACCCTGCTCAAAAGCTTTACAAACGACTGGGTTGGGCACAGGATGTGGCAGTAAATCATTATACCTGGACGGTATAATCTCACCGAATTCTTGTATTTTTACAGTCTAAATACTTTGCCATGGACCACTTGACCAAACTTGAAGAAATGCTCGACCAGGCTAACCTGGAAATTAAAAACGGTAAATACGAAGAGGCTTCCAACCTATTGGAGAAGATCATCGACATCGATCCTAATTTTGGAAAAGCCTACAACCACCTGGGTTACTTGTACGAAGTAAAGTTCAAGGAATATGAAAAGGGAGAGACCCTCTACAAACTCTGCCTTGAGAAAACACCCATGTATCCAAGTGTCTATTATAATTATGCCATCTTGCTGTCCACCCTCAACAAATGGGATGAGTTAAAGGCACTTTTGGACAAAGCCGTGGGCATCCCTGGTATCACACTAGCTACCATTTACAATGAATATGCTATCATGTACGAACAGCAGGGGAAACTGGATGAAGCCATCGAGCACTACAAGAAAACGGGCATGAGCACACTCGATAAAAATGTGTTGGATCGCGCCAGGACTTCCATCGAACGCTGCCGATCCAAAAAAGACTTTATGTAATGCGCATCGACATAATTACGGTCCTGCCTGAACTCTTAACAAGTCCGTTTGAGGCATCCATCCTTAAACGGGCCATCGAAAAGGGCCTGGTCGAAATTCACTTACACAACCTTCGCGACTACAGTTCGAACAACTACAAACAGATCGACGACTATCAGTTTGGTGGTGGCGCCGGTATGGTCATGATGATCGAACCCATCGACAAATGCATTTCTCAATTGCAAGCGGAACGGGAATACGCCGAAGTGATCTATATGACGCCGGATGGCTCGACACTGGACCAAAAGATCGCCAATGAGCTGTCGCTAAAGGAGAACATCATCGTATTATGTGGCCATTACAAAGGTGTGGACCAACGGGTTCGTGACCGCTTTGTTACCCGCGAAATATCAATTGGCGATTTCGTCCTGAGCGGTGGTGAACTAGCCGCGGCTGTGCTTTGCGATGCTGTGATCCGACTCATCCCGGGCGTACTGGGAAATGAAACCAGCGCACTTACCGATTCTTTTCAAGACAATCTACTGGCACCGCCTATCTACACCCGACCCGCCGAATACAAAGGCATGAAAGTTCCCGACGTATTATTGAGTGGTCATGCTGCCAACATTGAGGCGTGGCGGGAAGATGAGGCACTCAAGCGTACGAAAGAACGTCGCCCCGACCTATTGGACGATGCTACCGCCAACTAATCGCACCCTTTTCTCGTGAAAGCATCCGACTCTTTAATAAAGATCGCGACACACCAGGTACCTCTTCGGGTAGAGAAACAACGATTACAGGAATATGCGGTTGGCATTTTCGATCGCCTCCCCACGCGTTCATCGGTAAAAAAGGCGATCAAAAAGGGTTGGTTGTTTATTGATGCTGAAGTGGGCCAGACTGCAGATTGGATCCTGGGCGGTGAAGTGATCGAATTGTATGCACCCCCCGAAACACACAAAGCGGGACCGGTAATTTCTCTGAAGGTATTGTACGAAGATGAATTTCTTGCGATCGTAAACAAACCGGCAGGAATCCTTGTGAGCGGAAACAAACATCGAACCGTGGCACGTGGGTTGTGTGGATACCTGCAACCTTCTGATGCCACGGGTGCCTTGTTGGAACCCAAGCCCGTGCATCGATTGGACTTTGCGACCACGGGTGCGCTATTGATCGGAAAAACGGCGCCGGTCCTGTCTGCATTCAACACCTTATTCGAAGAGAAACAAATACGAAAGAGTTACCTGGCGGTCACCTCGGGGAGGATGGAAAACCAAGGTGAGATCGACATCGCGATCGATGGAAAAGCGTCCCACACCCGCTATGAGAAGTTGGCGACGATAGCCTCTACTGCATTCGAGTATCTGAATTTGGTTTGGTTGCAACCTCGCACCGGACGAAGGCACCAGCTACGAAAGCACCTGGCGGCCATAGGCAATCCGATCTTTGGTGACAAACGCTACGGCCCGGCAGATCAAAGCTCCAAAGGTCGTCCTTTATACCTGCATGCGTATTCGTTGGCGTTCGCACATCCGGAAATCGGCAACGCCTTAGAGGTAAAAGCCCCGGTGCCGGAAAGTTT
>JBCCHR010000341.1:0-3647 GCA_039028655.1 Bacteroidota bacterium | reverse complement strand
GAGCCATCGGCATTTTGCCGCCCTTGCGGATGATCCAATGGTTGAACCAGGGCTCGATCATGTCCTCGTAGAAGGCCTGGTTTTTTCACGGCGATGTTTTCGATAGCTCGGTGCAACACTCCAAATGGATCGCCAAACTGGGTGGGTGGGGTTATGATTATCTCATACTTCTTAATCGCTTTATCAACTGGTGCCTGGTTACCATGGGACGCGAACCCTACTCCCTGTCTGCCCGTATTAAGAATAGTGTAAAACGGGCGGTGAAGTTCATCAACGATTTTGAGCACACGGCTACCAGCCTTGCTATTGAAAAAGGCTACGATTATGTGCTCTGCGGACATATACATCGTCCTGTGATCAAAGAAGTGCTCACCAGCAGAGGCCATTGCCTGTATCTCAACAGCGGTGATTGGGTAGAAAATCTAACGGCCCTCGAATATCACAACGAAGCCTGGAAATTGTACCATCACGAAACGCGCAACAGAACGCCCGTTTCTATTGCCGAGGAGCCGGATATGGATGCAAGTCTGCCCGAAATGCTTTCTGCTTTCCGAGCATTCTCAAGAACTTAACGCAGCGCCCGGCGCAAAATAGTGATGGGATGCAATGCCTCTCGACCCGTACCATCTTTAATTTGATGGCGGCAGCTGGTACCATTGGCTGCGATCAAGATCTTTTCCGATGCTTTGCGAATCGCAGGAAACAACCGTAGTTCTCCAATAGACATACTAAGGTCGTACTTCGATGCTTCGTATCCAAAGCTGCCCGCCATGCCACAACAACCTGAAGTGATGAGGGTTGGTCGGTAATTGGCAGGGAGATTTAGTAGGTCGAAGGTGATCTTTTGATTACTCAATGCCTTTTGATGGCAATGAACATGGATCTTAATTTGTTTTTCTTCGGAAGTGAATTGGGCCGCACCTATTTGTTCGCGCTGCATTTCGAGAGCTAGAAACTCTTCGATAAGGTAGGTGTTTTGTGCGATGTGCCGAACCGAACTCTTATCACTCGCAAGTCGAGGAAATTCATCCCGAAAACCCAGTACTGCCGAAGGTTCTATCCCAACCAACGGAACCTCGCCGGAAACCTTGTCCTTTAGAAAGGCAACGTTTTCGTCGATACTGTTTCTGGCCTCTTTGAGAAAGCCTTTACTCAACAACGCACGACAGCTATCCAAATGGTCCACGATGCCCACCTGATAACCCAGCCCGGTGAGTAATTGATAGGCGTCTTCGGCGATGTTTGCTTCCAGGTAATTACTGAATTCATCGACAAACAACCAAACATCATAGGAACTGCTATTATGCTGATATATAAATTTTTGAATTCTTTTACTAAAACTTTTACTTGATATGCTTGGCAAACTTCGATTAGGAGCAATACCCATCAATCGCTTCACCCATCCGGAACTCCATTTGCCCTGATTGAATCGATTCGCCAAACCTGGGAATCGGCTGGCTTTTTTGTACAAGGAAGTACTCCTGGCGAACCAGCGGTCTGCCCTGGAACTGCCATGAACCTTTTTGTACTGATACAGAAATTCCGACTTCATAAGGGTCATATCCACATTGCTGGGGCATTCACTTGCACAGGCTTTACAGCTTAGACACAGGGACAAAGCCTCTTTTAGCGCCTTGCTGTCGAATTTGTTTTCCTTGGTGCTGTTAGTGAGCACTTCTCTCAACACATTGGCCCTGGCGCGTGTGGTATCCTTTTCGTTGCGTGTGGCGTGATAACTAGGGCACATAGCACCTGCAGCCATCTCCGTTTTTCGACAATCGCCACTTCCATTGCATTTTTCGGCCAGGCTTAAGATACCTTCCGAATCGTCAAAATCGGTCAGAGTGGCGACTTTAGGCGTGCCTCCGGTCTGTTCATAACGAAGGGATTGATCCATCGGCCAGGCATCCGTGATCTTCCCAGGATTAAAAATACCCTTGGGATCGAAAGCCTCCTTGATTTTCCTCATCACTTGGAAAAGTTTCTTACCTACCTGAAGTTCCAAAAACTCCGCACGTACGATGCCATCTCCGTGTTCTCCGGAAAACGACCCTTTGTATTGCTTGGTCAATTTTGCCACCTCCGTAGTGATCTCTCGGAACAACGTCACCCCTTCCTTGGTTTTAAGGTTGAGAATAGGTCGTAAATGTAGCTCACCAGCTCCGGCGTGGGCATAGTACACTGCCTTTTGGTCGTATCGATGTAGAATATTCTCGAAATCTGCGATATAGGCAGGCAGGTCCTCAAGAGCCACTGCAGTATCCTCTATGCAGGCCACTGCCTTGTGGTCGCCCACCATATTGCCCAGTAACCCGAGTCCCGCTTTGCGTAGCGCCAGGGCCTTGTCTATTTGTTCCCCTCTCAATACGGGCCGAGCGTAACTATGGGCGGAGTGTTCCAGATCTTTGAGCAATGCCTCGACCTGTTGCTGCAGCCCAGCTTCCGTGGTATCCTTAAGTTCCAGCAGCAGCACAGCTTCCGGGCTGTCCTGTACGAAAAACCGATAGGGTTCATACAGCGTATTCTCCCGGGTGCGCTCCAAAATGGTGGCGTCGATGAGTTCGCAGGTATGTAAGTTGTGCTTCATGGCTACACCCACATCCAACATACTAGATCGCAGCGAGGCATATTGGGTAACCACCATGGCGGTAAAAGGAGGTGGCAGATCGTCCAACTGAAGAGTGACCTCCGTGGTGAATGCCAGCGTGCCCTCACTGCCGCAAAGGAGTTTACCTATATTAATAGGTGCTTCTTCACGGCCAAATATCTCGGAATTGGTGAGACTATCGATGGCATAGCCTGTATTTCGGCGGTGAATTTCAGGTTTGGGAAATTCCGCTTCGATGGCTTCTTTTACTTCAGAAGGCGACAGTAGCTCATACAAAGTACTATAAATTCGGCCTTCCATTCCGGGGTCCGCCATTTTTTGCCGAAATGATTCCGAAGAAATTTCAGAAAAAACAACCTCACTTCCGTCCGACAGCAGCGTACGAATCGAAACTACCTTATCCCGCGTCACCCCATACTGTATTGACGTGGTGCCACTGCTATTGTTGCCCACCATGCCGCCTATCATACAGCGGCTGCTGGTCGAGGTATTGGGGCCAAAGAACAGGCCATAGGGACGCAGGAAATCGTTTAATTCGTCACGAATTACACCCGGTTGGACGGTGACGGTCCTTTTTTCGGTATCGACCGAAACGATCTTGGTAAAATGCTTGGAAACATCTACCACGATCCCCTCGCCTACGCATTGACCCGCCAACGATGTTCCGGCGGTTCTTGGAATCAACGAAGTACCGTGATCATTGGCAAAAGTGATCAATTGGCGGATGCCTTCCACGCTTTTTGGGTAGGCTACCGCCAGTGGAAGTTTGCGGTATACGGAGGCATCTGTAGCATAGAGCATCTTGTGGAGATCGTCAAAAAATAGTTCTCCTTCAAAATACGTTTTGAGATGTGCGAGCGTTTGATTCATTTATAAAGCATCGTAAAAATAGAAAACTGACGACACTTCTGCGGGCTATTTTATTGAAGAATAAACGCGGCGTTGAAAACAGGATGTCGTATTTTTACTTTGTATAACAATATCTAACAATTAATTCTTTCAATTATGAAAAAAACAATCTTAGTATTGATCGCTATCG
>JBCCHR010000340.1:0-3659 GCA_039028655.1 Bacteroidota bacterium | reverse complement strand
CACAAAGAGCTTAACATAGTGTGAACCTCCCCCTTTCTAAAAAAAGGGGGGGGTAACGGCCTTTGAAACTCCCCTTCCCTGAAATGCCGCGAGATCTGCAAAAAGGCAAGATCAAGGAAGCGATAAAATTCCTGAATGAAGAGCAACACTTCGAGCCCATGGATAATGCTACGTTTGCGGAATTCAGTGCGGAATTGCGTAAAGCGGCCAATGAGGGTAATCCTTATACGCATATCCATATTTTGGCGCACGGATCACTTATTTTCGATCATAAAAAACCGTCCAATTTTGAGTACGGGATTGCTTTTAAATCGGATACTCCTCTTGAGGAACCTTACAAAGCCACTTCCGCAGAAGAAATAAAAAGCTTATTCGAAAGCCTGGACAACGACCATCTACCTTATATGGTCAACTATATGGTTTGCGATGGCGCCAATTTTACCAACGGAGTAAAACCCAACAAAAACCCCATTCAAGCTACATTCGATGCCGGGGTTCCCATGGTGTTGGGTTCGCAATTTCCCTTGTCCATGCCAGGAGCCGATTACTTCACCAAAAGATTTTACAAGGCTTTGTTTCGAGGGGTTGATGTTCGGAAAATATTAGGAGATGTAAGAACGGGATTGTATAAAAAGTCGGATGATTTTGGTTTCGACTGGGTAAGTCTGGTCGCCTATTTGGATCTTCCAAAGAACTATGAGTTCGAATTACTGAAAAACAAAACAAATATCCAACTTAACGTGCTCAACCACTATCGTGACAAAGGGTTGAACGACAGCGAGAGTAAGGACGACTTTATTGCACTTAAAGCGAATGTATCCAGAACTTTGGACACGCTTAACGAGGAGGTAATTGCCTTGCAAGGCGATTCGAGAAATGAAGAATTATTCCTGGAGTATTGCGGACTCCTTGCCAGTGGTTACAAACGGTTGGCGTACATCGAACATGTTGAGTCTGGCGCACTAAATTCTGATACGACCGACGAACAAATTAAATTTCTGAAAAAGGCCAGAACCCAGTACCAAATGGCCTCCAACCAAAACTTGTCTCACCATTGGAGTTCCGTTCAATATTTGTCACTGCAGATGGTGTTAACTGGAAAATTTACAGATGAGGACCTCGATCTTTGGCATGCTACGCGACTTGCTGCCGAGACGGCCGTTAACAATAACTCGGAGGAATACTGGGCCTTTGGTACGCTCATGGAGTTGTTATTGTTGAATCCTCATCCGGCGACCAATGATGCCGAACGGCTCATAGCGTATGCCAATGCACTGGTAAACACTGCGGGAAATGTAGAGATTAAAGGAACCGACCCCTTACAATCGACTTACGAACAACTGAAGAAATACCGAGAATGGTGGAATGCACCAGCATTCAAGATTCCCCAGAAGTTGTTGGCCAAAAATATGGACCTATTGCAGAAGGCAATTGCCATTGTTTGGACGGAATAAAGTAATAAGTGAAAGTGAGAATTGAAGGGAAAAGAATGCGATCAATTCACGGTTTCAAGACCTTCCTGTTGCCAGGAAGTGATGCCCCCTTGAAGGTCGTACACCTTGGTAAACCCCATCTCTTTTAAGATACTGGCAGCCTCGGCGCTTCGCCCCCCTTTTTTACAGTATACGTAAACGGGCTTTTGCTTATCCAATGTAGCTACTTTCTCTTTAAAATCGTCGCTGGTTACACAGATGTTCTGTGCATTCTTGAGATGACTTACCTCGTATTCCTCGGCAGTACGAACGTCCACCAATTGCAAGCTATCCTCACCATAAACGGCCTCATAGACATCAATAGGCGATATCATTTCTATTTCACTCTGGGTGCTATTGTTGTTGCACGACTGAATCGCCAAAGCGAGCAACAGAAGTGCTGGTAAGAATACTTTTTTCATACGGTTAGATTTAGGTGGCGGTCTCTCCCTCCCATTCCATCATTCCTCCAAGGAGATTGTAGGTGTTAGGGAATCCCAACGAATTTAAAATCATACATGCCTGAGCGCTACGTCCTCCCGACCTACAATACACGTAATAATTCTTCGACGAATCCAATTGCTTGGCTTCTTCCATAAATCCGGCTGCATTTTGAATATCGATATTTCTGGAGTTGGGTATATAACCCTCTGCCACTTCCATGGCGGTGCGAACATCTAAGATCTCTGCGTTATTGTCTTGAGCTAATTGTTCTCGCCATTGGGTTTGCGTAAGATCCTGCATGCGTTAATTTTATCTTAAAATTAATAAATCTCTTCACAATAGACGCAAAAAATCCCGAAATGTTACAACAACAGATCGGGATTCATAAATTTTATGATTTTCGACTACTTTTTCACCTTCACAGAGCAGCCGATCGCCTTGGTTTCGGTCACGGTTACTTCCTTACCGTCAAGCAGTTCGTATACGGCATTGGCGAGAAAACGATCCTTGACGGCATCGCCGTTTCGCACGTTGTCATCGATCGCGCCAATGTACTTCACAATTTTCTTGTCGTCTTCCTTCTGAAGCAAATACACATGAGGAGTTTTCGTAGCTCCGTACTCGGCATATACGCTCTTTGACTTGTCATAGAGATACGGGAAGGTAAAGCCTTTGTCCTTGGCCTTTTGCTGCATTAATTCGAAGGTGTCGTCGGGCTGTACGTCCGGATCGTTCGGGTTGATCGCGATCACCGGATATCCTTTGTCCTTGAATTCGGCATCCAGGGCAATAATCCGGTCTTCGCTCGCCACGGCATATGGGCAGGTATTGCATGTAAAAATGACGATAAATCCGAGGGCATCCGGAAAGTTGTCATAGGAAATCATGTTCTTATCAACGTTCATCAGGTTGATATCGGCGGCTACCGAGTCAATGGTGTAACCGTCATCTACGGTTTCGTAGTTTTTGAAGCCTGTAAAGGCAATGGCACTTAACATCACTAGGATCAAAAGTCCAATTACGGGTTTGTTTCTCATCATTTAAAATTTATTAGAGTATTGTTTTTAATTCGTTTTCCAGTTCTTCATAGGTAAAGGAGCGCTCATAGAAATGCCGCTTCCCGTCCTTAACGATCACCGTAGCTGGTATTGCACCTGTCCACTTCTTGTCGACCGCAGAAATCCAATAATTGGCATCGGGATCGTCCAATAGCACCACTTCCGACTGCAACTCGTGATGGGCTATAAAAGGGACCACACGGGAATCCAGGTGCTCGGGGAAATCCAAACTCACCAGCACCACCTCCACCGATCGATCCTTATAGGTTTCACCCACTTTTTCAAAAGCGGGTAGTTCTTTCACACACGGTTTGCACCAGGTCGCCCAAAAATTGATCACATACACACCGTCTGCGCCTCCATTTAGATAGGCTTGTTCCAGCTCTTGATAATCGTATACAGGAATCGCCGTTTCGGGTTTGCTAATTTCCTGGCTCACTTCCGCTACCGCCTTAGTTTCGGTGGGGTCCGGTTGCTCGGTGTTCTTTTTTCCTTCGGAACACGATACGCCAAGCAACAGCAGCAAGAGCCAGGTAAATTTCTTCATACGCTAAAAATAAGGAAAGACGTTGGGCTTCAGAAACCATTTAACACTTCCTTATAAGACCCGTGAACGGCGAAAGATTAAAATCATGTTAAAGTGTTTTTCAGCAATGAAAAAAAGAATACATTTGTATATACAAAT
>JBCCHR010000339.1:0-3661 GCA_039028655.1 Bacteroidota bacterium | reverse complement strand
TCGCGACTTCACATTCACGGCATTTGCCTTATTCAATAATCCGAAACCTTTCGTAATCCCCAATTTCTGCTTGGTTTTACCAAGCAATTTAGTGGTTTGTGCCAGCACTGGAGAACGACGAACCTTGGCTGTATTCTCCGCTTCAAAGGAAATTCTCTCATCGTACGGAACTTCCAGGAACGACAGCACATCGCGGTACACACCCAGGGCGTTTTCTTTGATATCGTCCAACAAGACCACCTTCACCTGCTCTTTGGGTACTTTCTCATACAAACGTTGCAATTGGGCTCCCAATTTGCACACCTCACCATAGACGAGTAATTGTGGATCTCTTGTTGTGATCCCAAGATTCTTGTTCTGTTTGCGCTCATCCTGTAGTTTCCAGGCTTCCAGGAAATTGGTCTCAGGTTCATTCATATTGAATACCTGCTGTTCGTGAAGTGAATAGGCCATCTTTACTGGATTTCGAAGCATGACTACAAATCGAATGGGCGAATCGGTGGATGCGTCCAAAATATGATCGACGGCCTCTTCAGAATATAAATACCACACAGAAGCCTCTCCTATAACGTGATGTTCGGGCCCTGCATCTTTGAACAAAGAAAGATAATGCGTTCGATCGGTCACCACCCGATGTCGATGATCCTTGTTAAAATAATGCGGTTCTTTGACCTTCGACATGAAAATGTTGGGATGCTCGCTCAGCCACTGCGCCATGGAGGTCGTACCGCACTTGGGTGCACCTATTATGAAAAAGTTGGGGGTAGTGAGGATCTTGTTCATGAGGTTTGATACTTTGGGCTATGGCTATACAAAGCTAGCCAATTTGTCTACCAAAGAAAAACCTATTCTCTCGAAAAAAGAAAGTTCTTTTGTTCCTATTGATGGCTTTATTTCAAGAGGATGCCCCTTTTGGTCAAAGCGCATCGGATTTCCTGCGATACCGTGACCCGACTGCACTTGCAACTTATTGGTGTTGAGTTGGATCCCGGCAAATTCCTGAATGCGTTCCAAGGTTGTTTCAGAATGAGCACAAAGTTGGTCGAATCGAAGAAAAATATATGGGGCGGCCGATCGTAGTTTTCTGGAAAGAAGTTTCACCTTTAGCCAGGTTTTTAAGATCAAGGCATTGCTTTTTCTCGGCATCCAGCGCTCTTCGGAAATGTACTCCGGCAACCGTACCTGCTTTTTCCAACTATTCGCTACCCCGGTGAGCTTGCGCTCAAGGTGGATCACTCGTACATCAAATTGATCCAATGATTGCAACAACAATGCCCATGGGACACTTTTAGAACTATCGATTATGGTGTTTTTTTCTGAATACATTGCGATTGCCCGATAGAAATGCGCCACCATCTCTGCCAGTCGCGACCATCGAGGTTGTTGTAAAAGTGTCGGCATTTGCTTGAAATATCGGTGCCGTTGGAACTCACGTACCTCCTCGCCGAAAGTAGCCGGGTCGTAATCAGGGAACTGAAGCTTGAGCTCCTCATTAACAGCATTCCAAAACTCACAAGAGGACAACGGCTCACCACATCCGCATAGGGACGTTCCTTCTGCTAACCGAGACCAGAATCGATGGCACTCCCCTACACCAATGGTACCAGCTGCATTGGCCAAAACAGATTCCAGCAGGGTCGAACCCGATCTGCCATCTCCTGCTATGAAAATAATTTTGATCAAATTTTTAGAGTCAATGAGTTAAATGATCGCCGTGTTGATCTTCAAATTTTTTCTAACATACCGTAACAAGATCAAATTTTGCAATATGTGCAGGCAACTGTAGATCAAGGCGGCGCCAAGCACATCAAAATAAATGACCAATGGAATACTGAAGATCACATGAAGGATCATCATTTGTATGTTGCTGCGAGACATTACCTTTTGGTTTCCGGTCATATTCAGCAATAAACCAACCGATCCCACCATCGAACTCACCAATTGTCCTATACATAAGATCACCAGAGGAATATACGAGACGTCGTACTCCTCTCCAAATACGAACATGACCAATGCCGTACCACCAAAAATAAACACCAGGGCCACTGGAAGTGAGAATACGAAAATGAGTCGTCCTGTTTTTCGGACGATCTGTTGGAGGCGTTCCATGTTCTTTTGCTCAAAGGCGGCAGAAACAAACGGAGATATGGCGGTATTCAAGGCATTTAATGTAAATGCGACCAGGCTGGCACCCCGTACGGCCACGTCAAATACCGCAACTGCCTCTAGCGACCCAAATATGGCGAGCACATAATTGAGCACCTTCGAACGAACGATTTGAATGCCGCTATTGATCGAAAACGGAATGGTCTCACGCGTCCACTCCTTGGTTTCAAATTTTGGAACCACGCTGCGTAATTTGTTGAGCAACTTCCGCTTCAGAAAAAGAAAACCAAGCAAAAAACTCAAGCCCGCGGCAATGATCTGATAGATGATGGCCTTGGTGGGGGTGAGTTCCAATTCGAAAAATACCGCTCCAAGGATGAGTAACGTAAACAGGAGATTTCGCAAAAATGTATCCGGAAGTTCGGCCAGGATCACCAATTTGAGTCCGCGTAAAGCCGACGCACGTAAAGCGCTCAAACCAATGATGGGAACCAAAATGAGGCCATAGAGTATGGTTTCGACCATCTTCCCATCGTAACTGCCCCACCAAAAGAAATAGGTAATCCCCGCCAGAGCGTAGATCACAAGGGTAGAATACACTACGAAAAGGTTGGATTTGATAAGCAATCCTTTGATCAGGTCCCGATCACCACTTACTTCATACTTGGAAATGTACCGGGTGAGCAGGTTGGGAAGCCCCATGGTTCCGGGCACCGACAGTATCGTCATTGTGGTAAAGACGAGCACATAGTAACCCAAATCGGCCACACTCATATAACGGGCTAGCAAAACTGCATTCAGAAACACAAAAAAAGCCGACCCAAATTTAATGACCAAACTACCAGCAGCAGCCGATTTAATGTCCTTTTTGGAGAGAAAATTAAATAGTTTAGACAATGAGTTTCAATTAAATGCTATTGGGGACGCTGCAGCAAATGAAGGTTTTCCTTCATCTTGCTCAAGGGCCAATCCCACCACTGCAATTGTTCTTGTCGTGCGATCTCCTCTTCGGAGAAGCGATACTTGATAAACTTCGCCGGAACGCCTCCGACGATCCCATAAGCGGGTACATCTTTGGTGACCGTGGCTCCTGCCGCGATAATGGCCCCATTTCCGATGGTGACACCGGGTAGGATGATCACCCGGTCTCCGATCCAAACATTGTGTCCTATGGTAATATTGATGCGCTCGTCGATGTGCGCGCCCAGACCAATTCGTTTTTGTAATCCAAATTGAAGGACCACGTCGTCCACGCGATGATTGGAAGTGATCATGCGAATATCGTCTCCAAAGGCACCGTATTTGCCAATTCGACATTCACCACGTCCCTTGATCACGATCTTACCATTGATGCGGGTTCCGTCACCAATCGAGGTCCCATTGCTGATCTTCGAACCTTTGCCAATAAGGATGCCCGAGGCGTCCCTGAAATCCTTAAATTTCAGTACCAGACGTGTGCGAGTGGCTTTTTGTCCTTCGAAGGTGAGCATATGGGTTACAGGATCATGCCCGCAGCTACGGTTTCATGTGTGGCGTCGTCGATGAGCACGAAACT
>JBCCHR010000338.1:0-3676 GCA_039028655.1 Bacteroidota bacterium | reverse complement strand
TTTGCTGGGAGATCTGCGTGGTAAAGCAACCACGGCCATTTCAGCAATAAAAAAAAGTGACCCCTCCTTTAACCTAACTACCGCAGTGGTGACCGATCTACCTGCCTTATATCCCATGGTGGAAGCTTCACTGCATCCGTATTTGGAAGCAGCCATTCGCAACCACGACATCACCCAAAAAGCATTGACTGAGATGAGAGCCAAGTCGCTTGATGCCACTTGGCTAGGTAGCCTGATGACCGCGCACCATGAGGTGCTACGCGACCTTTTGAGTATTACGGTTCCAAGGATCGACCAAATGATCGAAGCGGCACTCAATGCAGGTGCTTTCGGCGCAAAGATCGTGGGATCCGGCGGTGGAGGCAGTATCGTTGCCTTGTCGCCTCCCGATCGATCTAACCAACTGTGTGAGGCCATCAAAAAAGCGGGGGCGATAGACGCCTTCGAAGTTTCGGTGGCCCAAGGTTCAAAAAGAATACGTTCATGACAAAGCATTTGCTCATATTAGCCGGAGGCGCTTCCTCTCGTATGAAAGCATCCACCGCCGTGGAAGGCTTATCGTCTGCCGAGATCGAAGCAGCCAACCAGGTGAGTAAGGCCCTCATCGAGTTTGGTCCCGACAAACGCCCTATCCTCGATTTCCTATTGCGCTCAGCAGAAAAAGCAGGGTTTACCCATATCATCCTGATCGTTGGAACTCCCTACGATCGGTTTCAGTTTTACTACGGAAACCAAACTTCAGGCAACCGCTATGGAAAACTTTCCATCTCCTATGCCATACAGCATATCCCGGAAGGACGCGCAAAACCTTTCGGCACAGCTGATGCCGTTTTGCAAGCGATGGAGCAATATCCCTATCTGAAGGAAGTATCGTTTTGCGTGTGTAATTGTGATAATTTGTATTCACCCGCGGCCCTGCGAGCGCTGGTAACAACGTCCGCCAAGAATGCGTTCATCGCTTACGACCGGGAAGGTCTATTGCATTCGGAGGATAGAATTGCGCGATTTGCCCTTGCGGTACTGGATCAAGAGAACAACCTCGAAGGCATCATCGAAAAACCCGAATCACATGAGATCGAGGCCTATCGAGATAGCGAGGGAAAACTCAGGGTGAGTATGAACATCTTCAAATTCCATGGTCCTGAAATGTATCCCTATTTGCGTGATTGCCCGCCTCATCCCAATAGGGACGAGAAAGAACTACCTACGGCCATACTTCTATTTTGCGAGGACCATCCTTTCCATTTCAATGGAATTCCTTTTCATGAGCACGTTCCGGATCTTACTTCCAAAGAGGACATCCCCATCATGAAACAGTACATCAAAACTCATTTCGGGGACTAACCTTCACAAGTTATGCCCGATTGTTACCATAAAAAAACTCCTGACGAGCAGGAGTTTTTTTATTTCAGCAAAACAACAACTATGCGTTTTGTTTCTTGATCAGGTTGAGTGCCGATCCTTCTCGGAACCATTCGATCTGAGCATCGTTATAGGTATGGTTGGCCATAATGATGTCTTTCGAACCATCGGCATGTACCGCCTCGATGGTCAATGGCTTACCGGGAGCGAACTCGGCAATGTCCAGGAAGTTGAAGGTATCGTCCTCCTGGATGAGGTCGTAGTCGCTTTCATTGGCGAAGGTAAGACCCAGCATTCCTTGTTTTTTCAAATTGGTCTCGTGGATACGCGCAAAGGATTTTACAAGCACCGCAGCGACTCCAAGGAATCTTGGCTCCATGGCCGCGTGCTCCCTTGAAGAACCTTCTCCGTAGTTATGATCTCCCACGACCATGGTGTAGATCCCTTCCTTCTTGTACTGTCGCTGGGTGTCGGGGACACCACCATATTCTCCGTCGAGCTGATTCTTTACAAAATTGGTTTGCTTGTTGTACGCATTCACGGCACCGATCAAACAGTTGTTGGAGATGTTATCCAAATGACCTCGGTAACGTAACCATGGACCAGCCATTGAGATATGGTCGGTCGTACATTTTCCATACGCCTTGATCAACAACTTCATGCCTTGCATGTCGCTATTTTGTATCGGCGTAAAAGGTGTAAGCAATTGCAGCCGCTCGCTCGTTGGGCTTACCTTCACTTCCACACCACTTCCGTCTGCCATAGGCTCAACATAACCGTTGTCTTCCACATCGAATCCTTGTGGAGGAAGCTCGATGCCCACCGGAGGAGTCAACTTCACCATTTCACCATCCTCGTTGAGGAGGGTATCGTTCATAGGGTCGAAATCCAATCGGCCGGAGATCGCGATCGCCGCTACCATTTCCGGTGATCCCACAAAAGCATGGGTGTTTGGGTTTCCATCGGCACGTTTAGAGAAGTTTCGGTTAAAGGAATGTACGATCGTATTCTTTTCTTCTCCTTTGAGGTCGCTTCGGTCCCATTGTCCAATACACGGGCCGCAAGCATTGGTAAAAATAGTGGCTCCAAGATTCTCGAACACACTCAGTAAACCGTCTCGTTCGGCGGTGTACCGAATCTGCTCACTTCCGGGGTTGATCCCAAAATCACTTTTGGGAACCAAATTATTGTCGATCGCCTGTTGCGCGATCGAGGCAGCCCTCGTAAGATCTTCGTAGGAGGAGTTGGTACAAGACCCGATAAGTCCCCAATCTACCTTAATAGGCCAATCGTTGGCACGTGCCTTCTCCCCTAGCTGTCCTACGGGGGTAGCAAGGTCGGGCGTAAACGGTCCGTTCAAATGCGGTCTAAGCTCTGTAAGGTTGATATCGATGATCTGATCAAAGTATTGTTCCGGGTTGGCGTAGACATCAGGATCGCCGGTAAGGTGTTCTCTGATCTTGTTCGCTTCTTCGGCAATTTCTTCGCGATCTGTTGCTCGTAGGAAGCGCTCCATGGAATCGTCGTATCCAAATGTGGATGTAGTGGCACCGATCTCGGCACCCATATTACAAATGGTTCCTTTCCCTGTACAGGACAGGTTCTCGGCACCCGGGCCAAAGTATTCGAGGATGGCTCCTGTTCCTCCTTTAACGGTAAGGATATCGGCCACTTTTAAGATCACATCTTTGGATGCCGTCCAGCCGTTCAATTCTCCAGTGAGTCGCACACCAATGAGCTTCGGGAATTTCAACTCCCAGGCCATTCCGGCCATCACATCCACAGCATCTGCACCTCCTACCCCAATGGCCACCATACCCAATCCTCCGGCGTTCACCGTATGTGAATCGGTCCCGATCATCATTCCACCCGGAAAGGCGTAATTTTCCAATACCACCTGGTGGATGATCCCGGCTCCCGGTTTCCAAAAACCAAGACCGTATTTATTGGATACCGACTCCAGAAAATCGAATACCTCGTTACTAGTTTCGTTAGCGCGCTTCAAGTCGGCCTCGGCCCCTTGTTTGGCCTGGATCAAGTGGTCGCAATGCGTTGTGGTGGGAACCGCAACCTTGCTCTTACCAGCCTGCATGAACTGCAACAATGCCATCTGAGCGGTAGCATCCTGAAGTGCGATACGGTCCGGCGCAAAATCCACATAATCCTTTCCTCTTCCATAGGCCTCGGTGGGCATTCCGTCCCAAAGATGACTGTACAATATTTTTTCTGCAAGGGTCAACGGACGTCCCACAATCTCCCGCGCTTTGTTCACGCGATCCGGCATTTGGGCGTATACTTTTTTGATCATGTCGAT
>JBCCHR010000337.1:0-3679 GCA_039028655.1 Bacteroidota bacterium | reverse complement strand
TCGATAGATCCCATCGCCGAAGAATGCTCCGGTATTTGAACTGGCGTTCGCTTCACCGGTTCCCGCATAAATAATATTGGCGTTGGAGGGTGCTATGGCCAGATCCCCGATGGAAGCTTTGGCAATTTCGTCGAATATTGGTGTCCAGTTCGCACCGCGATCGGTGGTTTTAAAGATTCCTCCAGAGGCAGTTCCCACGTAAAAAACATCGTCGCTATCAGGAGAGATAGCGATATCTGTAATCCGACCGCCGGTATTTAATGGCCCGATCAATTCCCAACTTCCTGCATCTGAGCTGCGGTTGTTGAGTATCTCCAATGCCTGCACTTCAGCATTTTTAATGGCGCGTTCGTTAATGTAATTATCGGGGTAAGCACGTTCGTTGTAAAACCCTTCTCCCGGATACAATTGGTGAAGGCGCTCACGTTCCGCATTATAAGTGGTTACTTCGGAATCCAATTCCAAAGAAAACAAAAAAGGTGACAAACAAATGGCAAGCAGGGCTAGGGCTGCGACCCATACAAAGGATTTCTTAAGCATAGCAGTTATGATTTTGGTCTTTAAAAATACTACAAATAATAGTTCATAATTGTTAAATCCTTAAATCTTTAGGTAGGCCGGGGATTTGAAACTATTTTAAAATAGTACCTTTAACGTTCTTAAAAATTGTAAGGATGAAATACGTTTTTTCTCTGTTTTTGCTGATCCTCTGCAGCATTCCTACCACGGCTCAATTAAAAACTCATTTTACCAACCTCGATGTGTTTGAGTTGGAGTACGCGCGCAATCCGCAAATCTCGCCCAATGGCGACTATGTAGTCTATCGCCGCACCGGATTCGATATCATGAAAGATCGTTCCAGGGGAAATTTGTGGCTGGTGAGTGCCAACGGAAGTGAGCACAGGAAATTGACGTCTCATGATGGTAACGAAAGCAGTGCGCGCTGGTCGCCCAGTGGAGATCGTATCGCATTTGTGAGTAGCGGAGATGCAGGAAGTGAATTATACGTGTACTGGATGGCAACAGGAACGGTGGCTCGCCTCACCCAATTGAAGAACAGCCCATCCAACCTGGCCTGGTCTCGTGATGGCAGCAGGATCGCATTTACCATGAAGGTGAATGAAAAGCCGCCGGTTTTGGCAAAAATGCCACCCAAGCCCAAGGGCGCCAAGTGGGCCGCCGCCCCTAGAATTACCGACCGCCTTAAGCACGAGGCAGATGGCGCCGGTTACTTAAAACCCGGTTTTACACATATTTTCGTGGTGCCAGCCGATGGCGGTACACCTCGACAACTCACTTCCGGATCGTATAATCATGGAGGAGGTCTGTCCTGGGGCCCCAACAACAGGAAGATCTATTTTTCGGCCAATCGCAACCCCAACTGGGAATATGAGTTTAGAAATAGCGAAGTGTATTCCATCGATACCAATACCAAACTATTTGAGACGCTTACCGATCGATCTGGCCCGGACTACGCGCCCAAGGTATCTCCTAATGGCGAGTTGATCGCCTTTTTAGGATATGAGGACAAGGTACAGGCCTATCAAACCCGAAAACTACAGGTGATGGACCGCAATGGGAAGAACAAACGGTCGATCATGGGCAATCTGGACCGCAGTATTTCCAACGCTCAGTGGGCCAGTGACAGCAAAGGATTGTATGTACAGTATAATGATCTGGGAAAAACAAAACTGGGCTACCTCAGCCTGAATGGTCGCCTTACAGAACTGGTCGACAACGTAGGCGGTACCACCCTTGGAAGGCCTTATGCCAGTGGTAGTTTTTCCATTTCAGGGAATGACAAAATAGCCTATACCATTTCATTTCCAGATCGCCCTGCCGATGTAGCGCTTGTGAGCCGATCTTCTTCGGAACCGAAAATACTTACCGGATTGAACGAGGATCTTTTAGCCTATAAAGAACTTGGTGCGGTAGATGAGATCTGGTACAAATCGTCTGTGGACGGTCGCGACATCCAGGGCTGGATCGTTTATCCACCCGATTTCGAAAAAAGAGAGAAGTATCCTTTGATCGTCGAAAACCATGGAGGACCCATCCTCAATTACGGGCCACATTTTTCGGCCGAGATCCAGTTGTATGCTGCAGCCGGCTATATCGTGTTTTATCCCAATCCTCGGGGAAGTACCAGTTATGGGGAGGAATTTGGAAATTTACTCTACAACAATTATCCCGGCGAAGACTATAATGATGTGATGGACGGCGTGGACGCCGTACTGAAACGCAAAAAGGTAGATACAGAACGTTTGTATGTCACGGGCGGAAGTGCCGGAGGGATCATGACTGCCTGGATCGTTGGGAAGACCAATCGCTTTAAGGCATCGGTAGTGGCCAAGCCTGTAGTAAATTGGATCAGTAAGACGCTGGTAGCCGACAATTATTATGGCTATGCCGATTCCCGTTATCCGGGTCAGCCGTGGGAGAATTTTGAGAACTACTGGAAGTTTTCGCCCATCTCACTCGTTGGAAATATTGAAACACCAACGATGGTCATGGTAGGGATGAACGACTTAAGAACCCCACCCAGTGAGGCCAAGCAGTTGTATCATGCTTTGAAATTGCGCAAACAAGAGACGGTCCTGGTGGAGATTCCGGAGGCCTCTCATGGGATCGCTGCCCGCCCGAGTAATCTCATCACCAAGATCGCACATACGCTGGCTTGGTTTGAGAAGTACAAATAGACTAGAAACTCTGGTGGCTCATCATCCGTTAGGATACCAATCGAGCAGCTTTACTTCGATCTTGTCGTTCACTCCGGACTTCATGATAAATCCTTTGAACTTATTCACATCGCTGTATCCTTCGGATCCGCGATAGTGGTAGGGGTAAACCACGGCGGGTTGGAACGCTACAACGGCCTGCGCTGCCTGAATCTCCGTCATGGTGTATGGCAGGTTCATGCAAACGAAGGCAATATCAATGTTTTTCAGGGCACGCATTTCGGGTATGTCTTCGGTGTCTCCGGAAATATACACCCGCATGTCGTCTTTTTCGATCACATAGCCATTGCCGCGACCTTTCACATGATACTTCAGGGCTTCTTCCCGAAGATTGTACATGGGGATGGCCTCTACTGCAAACCCAAAACGCTCCTTGACGTCTCCGTTGTTAAGTACATCCACCTGGGCGTCGAATTCGGTCGGTAATTTGTCGGCTGCGGCTTGAGGGAGTATGATCTTGGTCTTACCTGCACTCACTGCTCGCAGCGTTTCCACACTCAAATGGTCTCCATGAACATCGGTTATCAGGATAAGGTCGGGCGAAGGTTGCCCGGCGAATGCATCACCACCGCCCACAGGATCTACATATATGGTCGCACCGTCCCAGTGTAACACCATGGTTGCGTGGGATATGGGCGTTACTTCAAAACCTTTGGCCCCATCGGGGAAACGATCGTTATTCATTTCCTCCTCGGGTTGATTGGTTGGTTCTTCGATCTTGGCTTCAGGCTCCGGTGTGCTGTCTTTCGTCTCATTTTTACAGGCCATCAGGATGCCTGCCACGAACAGCAAGGAAAGAAAATTTCTCATGGTGTTTGTTTTTTCTGAAAAGGTACGATAAATAACAACAGGCCCGGGTGTGATACGGCTGCAGGAGTTGTGTTGCCAAATCGAAGGCAAGGATGTACACCCCTCGACCATGTTTTTCTTCAACGTCAGGG